>JAFMDF010000172.1 GCA_017857395.1 Bacteroidota bacterium
TTATTTCGTGTAATTTATGTATTAATCAAAAATTTGAGCGAACCTAGCGTTATATAGATTAATTATATTAAAATTGATGTAGCAGTTCCTTAAAAAAAGAAGCCTACCTCTTAGTAACGCTTAAAAAGGCAGAAAGCTGTGCAAAGTAGTAACTTTAACAGTTGATATGTTGTCTGTAAGTCAAAAGGATGGAAAAGTGTTAATTAATTTGATTCTCTTTAAATTAACAAAGGATTAGTTGGACAAGTCACAAATTAAAAAATCAAGGTTGGTATAGGGCCTAATGTCCCCAATTAATTGCGGTTGCTAAGTTTGAAATGGTAACGATACTGAATTAGGATAAGAATTGGACTTTTAATTTTAAAAATTGTTTTATTGTTGGGGTATAGCTAAAAAACTAAAAATCCTTAAAGCGATCTATTTCTCTTCTATCTTTTTTAGTTGGACGCCCCGCACCTTTCTCTCTTGCTTCAGGTCTCCCTTTTCCAACAAACCAATCGGTATATTTATTTAATTCCTCTGGCGGCGTTAGATCTTCATAACAAGGTTGGGCAAGGACAGCAGAGACTCTTTTCTCTAATAAATCTATCACTTTAAAAGTTAGATTAAACCCATTCTTTTTCACTAAAACAGTTTCCCCCCTCTGTAATAGGTAAGATGGCTTAATATTTTGTTCCCCTACTTTAACTTTACTTGATTTACAAGCATCCGTAGCCATTGAGCGAGACTTAAAAATTCGAACACTCCATAACCATTTATCGATTCTTACTTTTTTCAACATAGCTAACCTCGATTTTTCGAGGAATTTTGTTATCAATTAAAAAAAGCCTAAAGTTACATAATTAAGGTCAACTCTTTTTGGAGTTCCTCTAAATGTAATGCTGTTAAAGGCTTATTTTTTAAACCACGAACCAATGGATTTAGTTCCGCTCGTTGTTGATCTTCCTGATTTAAAGAGGTGGTTAACATGATATAAATTGGAGATTTATCATTATCTGATTTAGCATATAAATCTAGAAATTCCCAACCGTTAATTCCAGGCATATTAATATCCAAAAAGATAGCATCTGGTTTTTCCATATTGCCTAATGCTTGTTGCTCTTTAAAATAAATTAAAGCTTCATTAGCAGAAGCGAAAAAAAGATATTTTTCAACTAATCCAGAATCCCTAACAATTATTTTATGATAAAAATTAGTGGCAAAATCATCATCAATAAAAAGTAGTAATTTAATCTTTTCCATAAAGCAGTACCATTAAAATTTTGGAGTAATTTGTATACAGGAAAGCTAATTACCTACTCCATAAATCATTCCAAGAACCACGAATCTGGAAAAAATTATATGCTTAACTCAAAATAATATTGAATGATTGTCTGGTTAAACCAAACAATCATTCAATTATAGCGTCAGTCGTATTATTTTCTTAGACCACCTTTTAGCTCTACTTGTAATTGTTTAAGGGTTTCCCAATCGTCTTTTGCTGCCAATCCAGCTTGTTCTGCCCAAGTATCAGGCTTATGCATTCTAAATCTTGGTCCCGCCTTATCTAAAATGCCTCTTAGGTGATCAAAAGAACTTTTGGCTAATTTCTCAAAGGTATCAATACCGTCTGCCTGTAATAATTGTTCGATTTTTACACCAATTCCCTCTATCTTTTTCAAATTATCTGGTTTACTAGCCGTAGTTATTTTTTTAGTTGTTGTTACTTTAACTGTCTTTTTGGGAGCTGGTGTAGCTTTAGCAGGCGCTTTTGCTACTACTACTTTTTTAGCAGGAGCAGTTACTTTTTTAGGCGTTACTTTTTTCACCTCCGTTTGCTTTTTAACTACTTTTTTTACGATAGGTGCTGCTACCTTAGTCGGCGCTTTCACTGCTACTACCTTTTTAACAGGAGCGGCAGTCTTCGCTACTTTTTTGACAACTACTTGCTTTTCTGCAACTTGTTTAACTACAGGCACTATTTTTTTAACCTTAGGTTTTGAAGTAATCCTTCTCGCAGTAGGTTTACCAGTTATTTGAGTTGTCTTCTTAATTGCTTTTACCGTTGGCTTAGTCCACTTTTTAGCACTTTTTTTAACAACTACTTTTTTAGCCTCCTTTTCTTTCTTCTTAGGGGCTTTCTTTTTAATAACTGTAGCTTTTACAGGAGAAGGAGTAATTTTTTGAACCTGCTTCTTAACCTTCTCTTTTTTAGGCGATAATAGCTGCTTCATTTTCGCAATTGCCTTTTTCCCAGCTTTGACCTTTTTCTTCGCTTTCTTTGCTTCCTTTCTCATCGGCACAATATGCGCCTCACATTTCGCTACCTGTTCTTTAACTGCTGCTATTTTCTCTCTTTTTGTCGCTCTATGTTTCTTAAGTTTAGCTTTTAATTTTTTAAGGCTTTTTTTTAAAGCGCCTCGCTTTTTCTTAGATAAAATTTTCTTGGCTTGTCCCATAAACATTTTTTTAAAATTAAAATAGAGTCGTAATTTACATTAATTTAACGTAAAAAAAAACTGCTAACAAATCGTTTCGGTCAATTTTATTTTCTAATCTTTGCTTCAGATAATAATAAGAGTAAAGCTAGTTGCGTAGATTTGTATCCTTCTACATCCAACCACCATTCATCTAAAGAATGAGCGTTTCGCCCTACTCCGCCTCGGCCAATTGTCACCGCAGGAATACCCAAAGAAATAGGAATATTAGAATTAGTAGATCCTCTGGTTAATTGAGGGCGTTTCCCCATAAAAGCAGTACAGGCCATTGCTCGTTGGATGATAGGCAACTTCTCAGATAATTCTCCTGATGGTCTATCTCCTATTTTATCAATCGTCACTGTCAAGGGTTTACCTAAGCGTTTTATTTTGTTCTGTGCAGCTAATGCTGCATTAACTGCATCTTTTAAAATAACATCCATCGTATCTAATCTTGCAGGATCTATAGACCGCATGTCAATTTCCATAATGGAGGCAAATGGAATAGAATTAATAGAAGTACCGCCACTAATTACGCCTACATTATAACTTGTTTTTGGCCCATAGGCTGTAAAAGCATCCGCAGCCTGCACAAAATTATGAATGGCAGTTCCTAAAGCATGGTGTGGATTTCCTAAACCAAAAGCGCCCCAAGAATGCCCGCCTGGCCCATGAAAAGTAATTCGATAACGATGAGAACCCAATCCTTGATTATTTACTCGACCAAGGCTTCCTCCATCAATGGCAATCCATGAATCAATCTTAGTCCCTTTTTCACTAAACAAATGCTTAACGCCTCTTAAATCCCCTAATCCTTCTTCTCCAACAGAACCAATAAATAGAACATCGTGTTCTGTTTCAATTTTGGCATCATTCATCGCCTGCAACACTCGAATAAGCATTGCCAATCCACGGGTATCATCTGCTGCGCCTGGTGCATATAAGGTATCTCCTCTCATTTTAACCTTTACATCTGTTCCTTCTGGAAACACGGTATCCAAATGAGCATCCAAAGCGACTACTTTACCGCCCTTTGTCCCCTTCCTTAATGCTAATACGTTCCCAACTTCATCTATCCAAATAGAATCTACGCCTGCCGCCTTCATCATTTGCAAGAATTGAGCTGCTCGTTTTTCTTCCTTAAAAGGAGGGGCTTCTATTTCTGTTAATAAAATATGATCTGCCAACGTTTGACTTCGCTGTGCTTCAATTATTTGAAAGGCTTTTTTAACACATTTCTTCTTCGATAATTTCCGAATTTCTTGTTGATAAGTTTGTTCAATTTTAGCGACCGATTTAGCTTTCTCTTGCCCAAATAGCGTAACAAAACCAAATAGAAAAATAATTAAGTTAAAATACCTCATTCGTTTATTTTATTAAAATGATAATTAAATTAGTTAGGAGTTCTGCAAATTTACGAAAATATAGGATGTTAATAGTTTCTAGATTTAACTTGTATATTAGAGAAAAAGAAAATACACTTATACTTTGATTCGAACAAATTCATAAAATTTAGTGCTTAAAACTTGCCTTAAAAATCAGTTATTTAAAACAAGCAATCTCTACATTAAAAGCGTTTTTTTAATATGTTAAAAAAAATTTAATTACTAATTACAAATGGCTATTTTTTTTTCTTTTTCCGATTTTTGAGACCGTATTTTTATTTTTCATCACAACTTTAAATTTTTTAAAATGAAAAAAATTCACTTTTCTTTTGTTTTAGGTTGCTTTCTCGTTTTGATGTCATTTAAGAAGCTCTATAGCCATTCTTATATCCAAACAGAAAGTTATTTGTATGCCGATACGACCACATCAGCCGTTAGTGGTGGTTATAGCAAAGTCAATTGGACAGGATATAAAATTGGCGGAAAACATAAAGGGTACATTGAAATTAGTAGCGGTCAACTTTTATTTATTGACGGAGTTTTAGCTGGAGGTGACTTTGAAATGGATATGGCTACCGTCAGCAATACAGATATTGAATCAGAGGACATGAAGACTAAGTTAGAAGACCATTTAAAATCTCCAGATTTTTTCGATGTAAAAACACATCCAACTGCTACTTTTAAAATTGACAAAGTAGTTCCCTATGGACAAATTGAAGAGAATATATCAACATGCAAAGTAGTGGGGCAATTGACCATCAAAGGAATTACCAAAGAAATAAAATTTGAAGCCAAACTCTTTGAATACGACACAAGTTATTCTATCTCTGCTCGACTTAGATTAGATCGTTCAGATTTTAATATCAAATATGGTTCAGGTACTTTTTTTGAAGATATTGGAGATAAAATTATTTATGATGAGGTTTTATTAGATGTTAGTTTATCTGCTTTGAGGTAGTTAAAATGAGTAAATGATTAGGTGGGTAAATGAATAAATATTGGAAATTGCCTAAAGATTGGTAATTTACAACCAAAGTTAGCATGCCATATATTCATTGGACTTTACAGCATACTTCCAGAACTTGAAGTTCTGGAAGTATTGCTCCCTCAATAAAAAATTGACCGGAAATATCATTAGTAAATCATCCCCTGTCTCCCCTTATTTTAGTATCAATTAAAGCTACTCCTTTCCCAACTTTCCAATCCTATCCTTGCCAATTCTAAACAAAAGGCTATTTTCTAAGTCAAAAAATAAAAATTCTCCTTCCTTTTTGAGACATTTGACAAAACCCTCAATAAGTGCTCAATAAAAATAAACTTAAGCCTCAATGTTTACAGCTCATTTTTAAACTGATGTTGGGCTTGAAGTTAAAATTGAGCATTTACAACCCTCACTCATCATCTAATTAAAAAAAATGAAGTACCTATTTACTTTTTGTTGCCTACTTCTGCAAAACTTCGCCTCTAGTCAATACTACCAAGCTACCGTTCAAGAAGATTATCAAATACAAGTCAAAAAAATAAATAGCCCACTAGGTATTCCAAGAAATACAGGACAAGCAGTAGAACAAATAGCTGGTTATCCACTAGGGTTTCGAGCAGATCCTAATACCAAAAATTTTAGAAATGTTACTTTAGCAGACCTTAACCAAGACGGAACACAAGAGATTATATTTGCAGCCAGTAATAAATTAATGGCATTTAGCAACCAAATCTTATTGTGGGAAATCACCCTAACAGGAACTGGCATTTATCCGCCATCAGTAGCCGATGTAGATAATGATGGCGATTTAGAAATTGTACAAGTTACAGGAGGGAATGGAAAAAAAGGAAGGGTCTATTTGGTGGATCATGAAGGAAATATTCTCTCCGGATTTCCAAAAAATTATAATGATAATTGGATATTAACCACCGCTGCTTTGGCAGATTTGGATGGTGATCAACAATTAGAAATTATCTTTTTGGAACGAAATTCTCCAGGCGGAAATATTCATATTTTAACCAATAAAGGAGAACCTTGGAGCGAAAATTGGCCAGTTCGTTTACCAGGAACACCCGCCGTCACGCCTAGTATTGGTGACATTGATAATGATGGACAATTGGAAATAGTCGTCGCCTCTACTACTATTTTATATGCCTATAATTTAGATGGGCAATTAAAAACTGGTTGGCCTGTAGACAATCCTAATACTAAATTTAGTTTCCAATCGCCTATCCTAGCAGATTTAGATGGAGACCAAGATTTAGAAATTATTGGCGCAAGTCATGGTATTATTCCAGAATATTACATTTTAGAACATGATGGTACACCCTATAAGGCTTGGCCTTTTTTTGTACCCGATGGAGAATGGACCTTTAGCACCCCATCCGTAGTAAAAATAGAAGATACTTTTCAAATTTTCATGAGTCGGCCTAGAAAAGGGGCAAGCAAGGATATGCTCTATGCATGGAATGAAGCGGGCGATTTACAAATGGGCTTTCCTATTGAACAGGAAGATGGATTAGAGGGCATTATTAGTATCGCCGATTTAGATGATAATGGTGACCAAGAATTAATTTTTGGCAGCAATCGTTTGGATGAAGCAGGTTATGGTTTCATTCACGCTTTTCATACAGATGGTTCGGGAGCAGTAGCAGGCTTCCCATTACGTCCAAAAGGATGGACTTTATTAAATGGCGTCGCTTTAGGAGATGTAGATGGTGATGGACAATTAGACGCTACTGCATTGAGTTATACAACCAATTTTGGCGCAAGCTCAGATTCCGTTTTCTTAAATGTTTATAATTTAGATAGCCCTTACAAACCTGCCAATATTCTATGGTCTACTTATAAAGGAGATAACTCAAGAGCTGGAAATAGGACACAAAATAATACTACCGCTATTCATGCACCAACGATTGAAGGTATCAAGATTACCGTTTTTCCAAATCCAATTGCTGACCATGGAAAAATTCAACTTATATTGAATGAATCAATGGATTTATCCGCTAGTATTTATACGGTAAACGGTCAATTAATCAATGCTATTTTTGAGAAATTTTTAGTAAGAGGAATCCATCAATTTGATATTCCTGAATTACCAAATGGCATGTATTTCCTAAAAATACAAGATCGGCTAAATCGGCAGGTATCTAAGTCCATAATTTCTATCAAAAAATAAATGTTTCTCTGTGTAAAACAGGTAAAATATAGTCCACAAAAAATAATTAGCGAAAATTCGCAAAAAATAAATCGACAACAAACCCATTAAGCCATTTATTATCAATTATATATAAATAAAAATATTTAAATATAAACAAATTAACCCTTTTCTAAATAAAAATAAATTCTAGAATTGTGACTTGCTAAATTAACCCCCGTCTTAAGGATGTATTTAAATTTGAAAGGAATCAACTTCTCATAAAGATTTGGTTTTTTGGGGTTTTTTTAGCTCTTTCAGGCACGCCTGAAAGGGCTTTTTTAGCTATAAATATAGCTACTAATAAAATAAATTAGTCCTAAAATTAAGTGATTAATCATTTACAACGATGTTGATTTCCTTTATGCTTTTTTCATCTCTGATATTTTCCCTATATTTCCCGCATGGAAGTAGCTAATAAGCAACAAATCTTCTAAAAAAGTAGATTTAAAAAATAACAACTACCTCGTTCTACAAAAGTTACCAAATAACCGCTTATTTTTGCAATCATTATATCTTTCCTTTAATTTAAAAGGAAAAAACCTGCATCTAAGCTAGTATATTTTATGTACCATTTCATTATTAAGGCAAGGCTTATCTTAAAGCAAAATGATAAAATTCTTCTACTCGCACAAACTAGTGAAAATGGAGGGAAATTTACCCTTCCTGGTGGAACAGTTGAAGGTAAAGAATTTGCTAAAGAAACATTAATAAGAGAATGTCAAGAGGAATTGGGCATTCATCTGGGTGGTATGGATTTAACCTTAGTTCATGTTTTGCATAAAAAAAAGGGCAATGAAAATAGAATTACTATTTATTTTGCTGCCCATGATTATGAAGGCACCTTACATGCCAAAGAAACTGAAAAATTTAGAGGAATCACTTGGGCTGCTATCGACCGCCTGCCTACCAAAACGTCTGCTACCGTGAAGCATGTATTAGCAAAAATAAGTGCAGGAGCAAGATACTCTGAGTTTTCTAAGAAATCCGCTACTCATAAGGTTAAGAAATGGAATTGGTAAGAAGTTGGAACTATTTTTTGGTAGTGTATTAAAACTGTTGATTTATGTATTTCACGAAGAGTTCGCAGAGGCCACAGAGGCTAATAAAACTAACTTTTTCTCTGCGAACTTTGCGTGAATAAATCAACCACTTTAATACACGACCTATTTTTTAAACCTGTTTATTTACAAACTTTGAGAAAATTACTAAAAAACAATCATGTATTTATTTTTTGATACGGAAACAACAGGCAGACCTCGCAATTGGAATGCACCTGTTACGGATACTGCTAATTGGCCTAGAATGGTACAAATTGCTTGGTTGTACTATGACGAACAGCACCATTTAATAGATGCTCAAGACCACATTATCCAACCAGAAGGCTATGCTATTCCTTCGGATGTGACTAAAATTCATGGGATTACAACTGCTATTGCCAAAGAAAAAGGAGTCGATTTAACGAGTGTATTAACGACTTTTAAAAGATTAATTGACAAGGCAGAATATATCATTGCGCATAATATTTCTTTTGATGAAAAGATTATTGGCGCTGAATTTCATCGAAAGAAAATGGCGCATCGGTTATTTCTTTCCGACCGTATTTGTACAATGAAAGGAAGTATGGATTTTTGTAAATTGCCTGGCAAATATGGTCGCTATAAATGGCCTAGCTTATCAGAATTGCATCAAAAAGCTTTTGGTAAAGATTTTACGGAACAACATAATGCTCGAGCGGATACACAGGCTTGTGCGGATTGCTTTTTTAAGATGCTGGATTTGGGGGCTATTGATTTGCTGTAATTTCACCATAGCTATTTTTCTGTAGTGCTAAGCTCCGCTTGGTATAAATTTGTCTCGGATATTCTAACTGAATAAAAACTTCAACCTCAAACGGGACAGCTATTTTTTGAAATTGAAATTAGTTTTGAATTTAAAATCAAATATCCATCTTTTCTATGCCTAAAATTTTCATTTCCAGAAATTTAACCAACAATAGCCTCCTCAAAATGGAACTAAAAGGATTAGATCTGGAAATAATCGGGCAATCTTTAATACAATTCTCTCCTACTCTATTTGCTTCCATTCCAATAGTTGATTGGATTTTTTTTTATAGTAAAAACGGAGTGAAGTTTTTCTTAGAAACAGCTAAAAAAAATCAATTACTAAAGCATAAACTGGCGGTAAAATGGGCAGTAATGGGTGAAGGTACTGCGAAAGCATTATTGGCTTATAAAATTCAGCCAGATTTCATAGGAAATGGGCAACCTAAGGCAACAGCTCAAGCATTTGGAAAGATTGCCGCTGGTCAAAAAGTCTTATTTCCCAGAGCAAAAAATTCAAAAAAATCTATTCAACGTTTATTAACTCAACAGATTGACCAAGTTGATTTGGTGGTTTATGAAAATGAGATTAAATCCAATTTATCTATTCCCTTTTGCGAAATTTTAACTTTCACCAGTCCGTTAAATGCACAAGCCTATTTTCAAAAATACCCGATTAATCCCAAACAAAAAGTCATTGCTATCGGTAAGACTACCTATAAAGCATTAAAAAAATTGGGACTAAAGCATATCATACTCGCTAATCAACCTTCTGAAAAAGGAATGGCAACAGCAGTAAAGAATGTTCTTTTGAAAATTGAAAATTACCAAAGCATGTCCAATCGTTACGCAGTTATAGACCTTGGCACCAATACCTTTCATTTATTAGTGGTGAAAAAGCAAACCAATCAGAAATTTACCGAATTACATCGGCAACGGTTTTTTGTCAAATTAGCGGAAGAAGGTATTGAAACAATTGGAGATGCCTCCATTCAAAGAGGACTGCACGCACTAAAAAATTTCCGAACCACTTTAGATAAACTAGGCGTAACAAAAGTAAAAGCAATTGGAACTGCTGCTTTAAGAACGGCTTCTAATGGCCCTGCTTTTGTAAAAACAGTTAAAGAAAAATACAACATTCAAATTGGATTAATTGACGGTAATCGAGAGGCAGAATTAATTTACAAAGGAGTTATTTTAGCCGTTCCTTTTGAGCAAAAAAACTACCTTATTATGGATATTGGTGGTGGGAGTGTCGAATTTATTATTGCCAATCAAGATAAGATTCTTTGGGCGCAAAGTTTTCCAATAGGTGCCGCCGTTTTATTCAAAGGATTTCATCATTCAGACCCTATTTCTAGTCTTGAAATTAATGATTTACAAGCATTTTTAAATAGTGTTTTAACGCCATTGTATCAAGGTTTAATCCAATTCCCTACGACCACTTTAGTCGGTGCTTCTGGTACTTTTGATGTCTTAGAGTTTATCTTAGCCAAAGGAAAACCGTTTAAAAATCACGCTTTTGTGCCCATTAAAGGTTTTGAACCTTTGTATCAAACCTTACTCAAATCTACAGAAGCAGAGCGTTATGCCATGAAAAATGTACCTGATACTAGAGCAGATATGATTGTGGTTGCGCTTATCTTAATAGAATTCATCTTAAAAAAGGTGGGTATTGAGGAAATCATTGTTTCTAACTTTGCGATGAAGGAAGGGATTTTGTCGGAGTTAATGGAATGATTCGGGTTGCGAATTGCGAGTTGACTAAGTAAATCTTTGTCGCTATCTTACCAATACAAATTCAATTTTTCATAATCAATTTAACAAATAAGGCGTTATTATTGCAGTTTAAAATACCCGTCGAATATTAAATTCCATCATCTATAGTAGTTTTTTCTATAATCGCTGCTTTCTCTTATTTAGACGCTCCAAGGCATTAAAGACATTTGGAGGTCTGGTGCAAAGCTACCGATATAGTCTAAACTTACGCTACAACTCTCAGTATTTATAATGAAAAATGTTTTTACCCTTTTATTAGTATGTTCGACCCTACTATTATTTGCACAGAAAGAAAATATGCAGACCTCCAATAATGCATTCCACCTGCATAATGGTACTGTTTGTCCTATCGGTGAACCAATGCCCGGTTTTGTAATTCCAGAACGAGCTAAAAGTCGGAATCCGCCACAGAATCCTGTCGTTTTTGAAGTAACCTATGCTGGTAATGTTCCACAAATCGCTAGAACTGCTTTTGAAAGAGCAGGTGCTATTTTAGGAAATTTATTTTCCAGTACGGTACCAATTACGGTAAGGGTTAATACTGTTGACACAACAGGTGGAAATACCTTAGCAGCAGCAGGAGCAGGTCGTTTTTTAATGAATTTTAAAAATGCACCTATTCCAAATACTAATTATCCTATTGCTTTAGCAGAAAAATTAGCAGGAGAAAATTTGAGTTCTTTAGCAGACCCTGCTGACATAATAGTTACTTATAATACATCTGTAAATTGGAATTATACGTCTACTAATGTTGCAGCCAATCAACTCGATTTTGTTACCGTAATTTTACATGAATTATTACATGGACTAGGTTTTGCTTCTTCCGCAGCCTTTAATGACATCACTAATGTTGGCTTTACTACAACAACCACCAGGTCATTACCCAATGCCTATACCAATAGTATAGAAAACAGGGCCGAAGAAAATTTAGTGGCTTCTTATGACAATCAATCTACAGATTTAGGGATACAACTACGGAGTAATGGTTTATTCATAAACACGCCTTTTTTTGCAAATAGTGGGGATTTACCTAAAATTTATGCACCAGGCAGTTATCAACCTGGATCTAGTATTAGTCACTTAGATGAAGCAACTTATCGAAATACCCCAAATAGTTTAATGAAACCTTCCATTGGCTCTGGTGCTATCATGCATGATCCAGGAGATATTACTTTAAATATCTTATATGATCTAGGTTGGTCTTTCACAAATGTTATACACGAATCTGACGCAGGCGAAGAGGATACTAGTTTGCCTTATGAGGTCATTGCTTCGGTTGTTTCAGACCAAAACTATGACCCAGCTACTGTGGAATTACATTATTCTCAAGATACCTTTAATACCGAAATGGTAGTAAGCATGACAGCGACAGGTAATCCAGATGAATTCACCGCAACTATTCCTGCCCCTAATGAATTTACAGTTGTCCAATATTATATTTCCACCAAGGATAGCCGAAATTTACAATATACTTCTCCAGCAGGTGCGCCTGTTCCTATTTTTCATACTTATTTATATCAAATAGACAACACGCTTCCAGAAATGGTTCATGAACCAGTAAAAATCGCTGGAGATGCAGATACGGAAATACCATTAGATGCTAGTGTAACCGATTTTTTCACAGGGGTAGATGAAGTATTTATTGAGTATAAAATTAATGGCGCTAATCGGCCAGCCGTTTTTATGGAAAAAGACACAATGGATGGATTTCGGCCAGATTTATACGTTGGAGCAATTCCATTGACCAGATTTATTGCAGAAGGAGATATTATTGAATACCGAATTGTAGCTAATGATAAAAGTAATGCCAATAATACGGTGATGAGTCCAGCAGACGGTGGTTTTCACGAAGTCGAAATTTCTGCTATTAGGGCAGCTGCCTCCTTATATGTGAATGATTTTGAAGTTAGTTTGACTGATTTTAATGGTAGTGGATTTTCCATTGGCAATCCAACTGGCTTTTCAGATAATGCGATTCATTCTATTCACCCTTATACCAATGCGGGTGAAAATAATACTCGGAATTTTAATTATAATCTAAGTGTTCCTATCATCATTCGTCGTACAGAAGCCTTAATAGAATTTGAAGAGGTCGTATTAGTAGAACCCAGTACAGCAGGCGCTAATTTTGGTGATTTAGAATTTTGGGATTATGTTATTGTAGAAGGTCGAAAATTAGAAGAGACTGAATGGCTGCCTTTTTTAGATGGTTATGATTCCAGAGAACATGCCGCTTGGTTGAATGCTTATAATAGTAGCACGCAAGGACAAGATTCTAATGCTGCTGGTTCCAATCAACTTTTCAGAGATCGGACTATTGATATGCAAAGAAGCGGCAATTTCTCAGAAGGGGATACTGTTGTTGTGCGCTTTAGATTATTTTCTGACCCATTCGCCGTTGGTTGGGGTTGGGCAATTGATAATTTGCGGATTCAAGATACCCAAGTAGGGATTGAAGACTTTGTAGATAATCAAGAATTCAAGGTCTTCCCTAATCCAATTAGTGACCAATTTTTGAATATTAATACTACTTTTAAGCAAGCGGTTGACCAAGTAACGGTACAAATCCACAGTATTCATGGGCAATTGCTTTTCCAACGGGCTTATGACATACAAAATTCATCTTTTACGGAGTCTATTTCTATAGATAATTTCCCTAAAGGTATTTTGTTATTAACTGTAAACCTTGATGACAAAGAACAGCTTTCTCGTCGAGTTATTCGACAATAATTATTAGGGAATTAATAAAAAATCATTCCCTTTTTTCTAAAATGAATTGGTTAGTAAGCGCTTCTAGAATTACAAGTTCTAGAAGCGCTTTACTTTTTACTTAAAGTCTATTTATTTGAAAATTAATAAAATCGTATATTTGTCCATTTTCTATTTAACCTAACTTACAGAAATCAGTGTCCTATAATGAAAGTGGAGTATTTAGAATATAGATGGCATCAGCTAATGGTTCGGCAACAAGCCCCTGCACGCTATATTGGTCCATTATGGCGAGAAATTAAGAACGCTTATTCTGGTACGAATCGTCATTATCACAACCTCCACCACCTAGCCAATTTACTGACTCAAGCAGACCGCTTTCGTACCGAAATTAATGATTTTGACACCTTAGAAATGTCCATCTGGTACCATGATATTATTTATCAATGTTTAAGGAAAGATAATGAGGAAAAAAGCGCAGTTTTTGCCAAATACCGAATGGAAGCTATTCAATATCCAAGAGAAAAATTAGTTCGCTGTTATCAGCAAATTAATGCGACTAAAAAGCATCAATTAAGTATCAATGACGATGAGGATACCGCTTGGCTTTTAGATTTTGATTTATCTATTTTAGGAAGTGATTGGGCGACTTATAGCAAATACTTGGATAAAATAAGAAAGGAATATTCCATTTTTCCTACTTTTTTATATAAAAGAGGTCGAAAAAAGGTTTTACAGTTATTTTTAGATAGACAACAACTTTTTCATACGCCTTATTATTTTGACCGTTTTGAAGCGACTGCCAGAGAAAATATTCAACGCGAATTGGAGATGCTTGCTAAGTAATTTTTAGTAGCGTCATTCCAATAATTATCGGAACTATTTGGTGTTTTTTCCAAGGGGTGAATTTTAACTCGGATGGATATAATTCTTCAAAAAAATAGCCGTTATAACTCTTGTCATAACGGCAATTCTATTTTGTATAGTTTATTGTATTTTCTAAACAGGCACTGCTTCTGCAATATTCATTCGCTTCATGAGTACTACTAAATCTTTATCATTGACTTCTTTTTTTCTATCTGCTATTCCTAAAAATTTTGGATAGGCTTCATCTAATTCGACTTTAGTTAAATTAAAACCAATTTCTTTACAACGATAAGCTAAAGCAGCTCGACCACTTCGAGCCGTCAAGACAATAGAACTTTTATCAACTCCTACATCGGCAGGATCCATAATTTCGTAAGTCTCTCGCTTTTTAATCACGCCATCTTGATGGATACCAGAAGAATGTGCAAAAGCATTTTCTCCTACAATCGCCTTATTCGCTTGCACCACCATTCCCATTCTATCTGAAACTAGTCCACTCAATGATTTTAACATTCGGGTATTAATACCTGTATCTAAATGCAATAAGGGATGTTGCTTCATAATCATCACCACTTCTTCTAAGGAAGTATTTCCTGCTCTTTCGCCAATCCCATTAATAGTACATTCAATTTGTCTAGCACCGTTGGAAATTCCAGCTATAGAATTAGCAGTAGCCAATCCTAAGTCATTATGACAATGGGTAGAAATAATGGCTTTATGAATATTGCTGACATTTTCTTTTAAGTACTTAATCTTAGCACCATAATCGCCTGGCAAACAATAGCCTGTCGTATCGGGAATATTAACGACCGTTGCACCTGCTTTGATAACCGCTTCAATCACTCTTGCCAAGTATTCATTATCTGTGCGCCCTGCATCTTCCGCATAAAATTCTACATCTTCTACAAATTTCTTGGCATAGGCGACTGCGGCTATAGAACGTTCGATTATTTTTTCTCTAGTTGTTCTCAATTTATATTGTACATGCAAGTCAGAAGTTCCTATACCTGTATGAATTCGGCCTCTTTTGGCATATTTTAATGCATCTCCTGCTATTTCAATATCTTTCTGGACAGCTCTCGATAGACCACAAACAATAGAATCATTCACAGCTTTACAAATTTCCTCAACAGATTTAAAATCTCCAGGACTAGAAACAGGGAATCCTGCTTCAATAATATCGACGCCCAGTTTTTCTAATTGTAAAGCAATTTCCACTTTTTCAGGCGTATTTAATTTACAACCTGGTACTTGCTCACCGTCTCTTAAGGTTGTATCAAAAATGTAAACTTTATCGTTTGTCATTATGTCTATTGTTTGAAATTTTAAATAAGACGGATAAATGAATAAAAGGTGACGAATTAAATGAGTAATTTTAAAAATTAACGATTTGGATTCATCTTCCGAGTACTATTACTTTCCCTATCTATTAAATATTAGTTTTATCTTTGAATAATAGCTAAAAACAAGGTTCGGAGGTCGGATTTTAACTATAATTAGGATTAGCAAAAAATGTTATTCAAATGTATCTTTGATTTGGGGTCTTAAAAAATCGTTTATCAATTAAACATACAACACCCACAACAAAATACTAGCCAATAAAATACTGACAATCAGCTATTTAAAATATACACTCATACAATGCGCAAGCAACAGACAGATCATTTAATTGAACTCATTACTTCTTTAACTAAGGCAGAAAAGCGACATTTTCGTTTATTTGTTACTAGAAATCAAGCATCTGATGAATTATTGTTTTTGCAATTATTTGACATGATTGATAAGTATAATGATTACGATGAAGTTTTAATCTTAAAAAAGATACCACAAATCAAAAAGCGGCAATTGTCAAATCTAAAGGCCCACCTTTATAAACAATTATTGCTGAGTTTACGCTTATTGAGTCGGAATTATAATGTAGACATTGAGATTAGAGAACGAATTGATTATTCCAAAGTACTATATAACAAAGGATTATATCGGCAAAGTCTAGAGATGTTGGATAAAGCAAAAGGCTTAGCTTATAAATATAAGCAAAATACGATAGCTTTAGAAATCATAGAATTTGAAAAATTAATTGAGTCTCAATATATTACTCGAAGTATTAATACTCGGGCAGAGGAATTAACGAGTGAAGCAGATAAAGTTGCGCTTAGTGTAACCAGAACCCAAAAATTGTCTAATGTTGCCTTACAATTATATGGCTTGTATTTAAAAATTGGGTTTGTAAGAAATGAGAAAGACCACTTTTTTGTCAAAGAGTTTTTCCAATCTAGTTTACCTAAATATAATGTGGCAGAGCTAGGTTTTTACGAAAAATTATACCTCTATCAGTCTTACGTTTGGTTCCATCATACGACTCAAGATTTCTTGCATTGTTATAAATATGCGCAAAAATGGATAGATTTATTTCGGGAGTCTCCAGAAATGAAACAGTTCGACCCAGCTATTTATATTAAAGGCTTACATAATTTATTGAGTTCTTTATTTTATCTGTCGCATTATACGCGATTTGTAGAAGTGTTAAGTGAATTAGAAAACTTTAAACTGAATGAGAAGAATCGGCGAATTCATAATTTAGAAAGCATCCTCTATTTATTTAAGTATACGCATAAAATCAACCTCCATTATATAGAAGGTACTTTTGACGAAGGCATCCAATTAGTCCCTGAATTAGTGGACATCATTGATTCCAAAAAATATCATTGGGACAACCACCGTATCATGCTTTTCCATTATAGAATTGCTTGTCTCTATTTTTCAAGTGGAGATAATGATACCGCTATTCATTATTTAAACCTGATTCTCAATGCCCCTAATCCACAGATCAGAGAAGATATTCAATGTTTTGCTCGATTCTTAAATTTAATGGCGCATTATGAATTAGGCCATACTCAATTACTAGAATATCTGGTCAAATCTGTTTATCGCTTTTTAGCTAAAATGCAGGAATTGCATCAAGCACAAAAAGAAATCCTTCAGTTTTTAAGGCGATTACATAGAATTCAACGAAAAAATGGTTTAAAAAGGGAATTTACAAAGCTCAAAGCCAATTTAGAAAAAATCCAACATGACCCGTATGAAAGACGACCGTTTTTGTATTTAGACATCATCTCTTGGTTAGAATCAAAAATTGAAAACAAGCCCGTAAAAGCAGTTATTCGAGAGAAATTTCTAAAAAAACGCTTGTCTCTTGGAAATTCTTAAATGCTGATTTACCGTTCCATAACCTACAGCTACCGTAACAAAAGACAATAAGTTAAAATATATTTTTTTCCTATGAAATAACTACCACTTAATTGCTAATTATCATAACTTCGCTTATATTTATTTTTATATAATAATAATTTTTGAAATAAAATTTTATTAGCCGTATAAACAAATTTAGCTAACTAAGTAAAGTCAATTCCATATTATTCAAACACTATTATCGGAATTTACTTTGTCCAAAAAAAACACATACTATGATAAATGCTGTAATTATTGATGATGAGCCCGCAGGTGTGAGTAATCTGAGTAACCAATTGGGCTTACATTGTCAAGGCATCAAAGTGGTTGGAACTGCAGAAGATATTGAGTCAGGTTTAACGTTGATAAATAAACCAAAAAGAAAAATTGATGTCGCTTTTTTAGACATCAACCTTCCTGATGGTCTCGTTTTTTCCTTAATAGACCAAATCAAAAATATAGATTTTGAAATCATTTTTGTGACGGCTTATGATAAATTTGCCATTCGTGCTTGTGAGTATAGCAGTATCGGATACATCACTAAACCCATTGATGCCGATGATTTAATTTCAGCGGTCAATCGCATTCCAAAAGGTCGTAAGTATTCTAATATTAAGGAAAAATTAGAGGTTTTCAAAGGACATTATAATCCAAATCCTTTTAGAAAAATTGGTATTTCTTCTATGCAAGAAGTTCAATTTGTGCCGATTACAGATATTATTCGCTTAGAAGCAGATGATAATATGACGCATTTCTGGATTGTGGATGGTCGAAGAATTACCGCTTCTAAAACCTTAAAACACTACGATAATTTATTGACGCCTTTTAATTTCTTTAAGGTGCATCAAAGTCATCTTATCAATTTGAATTATATCAAATCTTATGTTCGAAATGAAGGCGGTTATTTGTTGATGGAAGATGGGAAGTCTGTTGAGATTTCTCGTAGACGCCGACCTTTGTTCTTGGAAAAATTACGACAATTGCAGGAAACTTTTGTTTCTGAGTCTTAGGATAAAGGCCATAATAAATAAATTTTTGTATTTGGAAAAGCACGTAAGATTTTATTTTCTTATGTGCTTTTTTTTATTACTTATTGTTTTGCTTTTCCCCACGAATTATGCTTCCCCACGAATTGTTTTCTTGGATGCTTTTTTTGTTTTTCCCCACGAATTATGCTTCCCCACGAATTGTTTTCTTGGATGCTTTTTTTGTTTTTCCACACGAATTTTAGCTCCCCACGAATTGTTTGTTACTTATTCTTTTACTTTTCCCCATGGATTTTGTGATTAAGACTATTTTTTGTGGTGGTTTAGCTAGGAATTTCTATTTTGTGTTTAAGTTATACTCAATTAAAACGAATGAAATGGAATTACTACACAAAAAATTGGCTTATACATTAGGAGGTTATTTTTATGATGTTCATAACGCTTTAGGAATGGGGTATGATGAGGAAAGTTATCATTTGGCGTTGGAAGAACGGTTGAAAATGAGCAATATTTCTTTTCAAACTAAGGTTCAAAAATCTATTGAACATCGAGGGGTGAAAGTTCATAAATTTATTGCGGATTTAATTATTGAAGACAAGATTATTTTAGAGTTAAAAAATATAGCAACTGATTTCCACCAAGCTAACTACTTACAAATTTTATCTTATCTAAAAAATTGGCAAATGGATTTAGGTCTACTCGTCAATTTTGGCGCACCTAGTGTACATTTTAAACGAATACTCTTTACTGAAAAAGAAACCGCTTTTAAGGAAAATCATACTGAATTAGAAGGTTTACTTTCTTTAAGTCTCCGAAAAAATCTTACGGAGCTAAGAGCAGCTATTTTGACTATTCTAGAATTATACGGTCTAGGTTATGGTGATGCTGTTTATATAAATTTACTTCAAGCAGAACTATCTTATAAAGAAATCCCTTTTACTCCTCAGACAATTATTCCTGTAAAATTTGGTGGAAAAATAATCCGACAATTCGAGTTAAAAATTCCTGTCATAGATAATAGCATCCTCTGCAAAGTCATTGCCCTAAAAAACGAAATCGCTCCAGAAATTAATAAAATGAAAACCTATTTAAAAGACACCAACTTACCAATAGGTCTATTAGTACATTTTGGAAAAGAAAAATTAGAAATTATCGGCATCCGTCCCTAACTAATCCGTGGGGAAAGCAAAACAATAAGTAACAAACAATTCGTGGGGAAGCATAATTCGTGGGGAAAGCAAAA
>JAFMDF010000538.1 GCA_017857395.1 Bacteroidota bacterium
ATTGCAAAGGTCGATTCCTAAACTATGTGGATAGGTACTAAATTCTTTTCTTGTTAAATTTCCCTCGGTAACTCTTTTTGATTTACCATTTACAGATTTAACTTTTTGGCATTTTGCCCCTAGTTCTTCACCAGTAAAAATCTTATGGATTCGGTTAATTTCATTTAACCAATAGCGGTTGTTATGACTTGTCATATCAGCCGATTTAAGTTTGTAAGGTTTTCCTTCTAGTACCTTATCTTTTATATGAGGTTCTGCAAAATGGATAATCTCATGTAATAAAACTCCAATAGTTTGTGCATCCGCTTTAACTCCCTCTTTTCTTTTTAAAAGTCGTATATGCCCCTTAGAGGAATTAGTTAAACCCATACAACTACCGTAGGGCATGATTTCAAAACTGATAATTGGCAATGGCAATTGGTTATCATAAAATGCTTGGTTAATCCTTTCGTAATAGTCGAACACTTTTAACCCTACTCCACCGTAGGAACGTTGTGCTAATTGTTTGAAAAATTCTTTATTCATTTTATTGTTATTTATTACACGTAACTATGTGTAACATGGCTGAACTGAAATATTGGTAGGTCTAAATAACATGTCTATATTTTAGACCTACCCCCTGTTTTGGTCTGATAGACGTTACTTGATTGCCTTCTTTTTCTTTCTCTCCCATTCACGATCCTTGTACTCCCTAGCATCATTTAACCACTTTAATAAGTTATTATAGGTATGCAGTATTGAAGTCCTCCATTCGCCTGATAACTCTCCAAAATGGTCGCTACTAACGGTACAAGACCACATATCACTTAAGGCATCTATTGGCGTATCAATGCCCTGTTTAATTAGAAAATCATTAGTGTTTTCTAATTGCTGCTTTTGGTAATCTTTCATGTGGTAAAAGTTTTAAATGTGAATCCTTATCAAAGGATAATAATTTGATAAGCTCGCTTTCATCAATCTTTATTCCATCAAATAGAATGTTGATAGATAGAGCAGGGTTTCCATTCTCTGATAACTCTATTACATGGAAACCAAAATAATTTATCTTTTGAGTAATGACAGCCCTACCTATTGGTAATTCTACTGGCTTTTTAGATTCTGATAACTGTTTTAAAGCAGTATCTAAAATGGTTAAAGTAACTTTCTGGTAAGTAGGTAAAGGAACACCTAATCCTTTTAATTCGATTAGCATAATATCACCTCTGTTATTCCTTATACAACCATCAATGTCCATAATAAAGAAATTGTCATTTGGTAATTTTTCCCTACACCATTCAAGCCAAGATGCAGGATTGTTTAAAAGGTTTTCGTGCCGAACTATCGGCTTGTCTTGAAGAATCATTAATCCCATTGTTTTGTTTTATTTGGTTTTTAAATTTGATAAAATATAGTTTTCTCTAGTATGTTCGTCCTCCTATAACTTTATAACTTGCCTTCCCCCTTTAATTCTCTGGCATAGTTTCCAACGCTCCGAACCGCAATATTTAAGGCATCGGAAATGGTTTGATAAGAAGGCTTTTTGCCATGCTTTTTAATATAGTTCTCATAGTACTTTACAATACGTTTCTTTTGCTTTCTCTTATGCTTTTCTTTATTTCTATCATTATCTAAATTTGCGGTAGAAAGTGGCATTCTATCGCCTATTCTGCCAATTTTTGATATATTTTCTTTATGTATGTTTTTATCTCCCAAATTGTCACTAAAAATATCCTCACTACTTTCCGTAGAAATGGTTGGTAATTCAACTTTTGCGAAGATGTTTTTTTGTGCATCTAGGTTACTAGAAAGGGGATGGACACCGTTTAATTTTTGTGGCTCGGCAAACAAATCACCAAATAAATTATTGTATTCGTTTTGCTCTTGTCCAGTAAGTTGCAATTGCTGCTCCTCCTGTTGTTCAATTACTTCAATATTTATTACCGCACCATTGGCACTAATTGGCACTAATTCGGGAACTGTTGCTAATCCTTCTCTAATTAAGTTGTGAAGGTGACGGGCAGGGAAAGAATAAATTAGCGTAAAGAAATCTTTTAAAATACCTGATTCAAAGAATTCTGGTTTAACTAATATCCTTGGTTGAATGCCACAAGTGTTAAAACTAATCACCACCCAAATACGACAAAATAAAAAGCCTAAAACAGAATATCCTGCATACAATTTAAGGAAGTAGGAAAGCCATTCATTACGGGCTTGTGTGGCTACTATAACACCATCATTGGAAGTAGTTATTTTTTCCTTATCGGTGGTAAAGGTTTCTTTTATTGTTGTTGATTCATTATTGCGAATAGCAAGCAAGTTTAAAAGGTTTTTATCCTGCTTATCCTTTAGAGTTATTAGTTCGCTCGTTTGCTGCTCTCTAAGCGATTTAATAGCCTTCCTATAGTTTTCTTTTGCTGTAATGTATTTCTTTCCTGTGCGCTGTTCTTTGCGCTCTAAATTGACTATATCTGATTCTTTTTGTTCTATCTTATAGGTATAGAGACTGATAATATTTTGCTTGGATTCATTATAAGAATCGGCTAAAATTTCCTTATCGGAGTTATAGCGGTTTTCAATAACTGCAAGGTCTTTATTCAGTTGTTCTTTTAGTGGGGCAACATCAATTATTTTTGCTTGTGGTGGTGCTGCTTTGGTTTGTAGTTCTATATTCCTTTTAGATACGGTTATGCTTATCAAGACAATAAAAGCAGTTATTCCGAAACCAATCAAGAACTTAAACCAATTGGCTATTTGTACTTTAGTTAGGTTCTTACTAAAAGTTAAATATCCATTATAAATGCAATTAACAATATAGGTAATTGCTGCAAAGGTTGCTATCTCAATAGTTATTGATAAAAGTAAGGCAATACCATTACCCGTTAAGGATGCCCAAAAGGTTGGCATATACAATGCCGCCATATCAATTAAATATTGATTCAATCCTATGAATTCGCTAAGGAATGACCATAATTGACATAGGAAACCTAGTGCTATAAAACCACTCAAAAGAGTAGCATCTGAATTAAAAATTTTGCTTTCCTGCAAAGTTTTTGGTTTTGAACTATGATTTAAAAAGTTAAACATTTTATCTTTGATTTAATTGTTTATTCAATTGCCCTTATCAGTATTCATTTTGCGGTGAACTGGTAGGGGCTTTTACACTCCTTTTGATTGATTAAAAAATCAACCTTTCTAATCTAAAAGACCTCCATTGTGTTCGGTTATCTGATACCATCTCCACAAAGCGGATAAAGCCTTTTTCAATACCCGTTGTAATGCTACTAATAGCAACTACTTTTGCTTTTCTTACCTCGGCATCTTTATTAGCAAATTGGATATTTAGGCAATACCCCGATTGTAATTTGACTAATAACCACCCTGCTTTTAAGGCTTCGCTCCAAGATGAAAACCATTGTTTAATTTTTGATGCTAATTTGATTGCTTTGCTATTCATATCATTAATTTTTAAGTGATTAAATAATGATACAAATATACCACCTTTTTAGGTGGTATTCAAATACATACTAACTAAAAAGGTGGTATATTTGTAAATATTTAAAATCTTCTAAAATTCAGTTACTATTATGAGTGAACTACAAAAATTTAGTGAAGAAAAAGCACTTAATGAAGTCTTTTCAAATGTTCGACCATCTGTGGTTGGTTTACAGGAATACAATAAAATAAAGTCTTATCAATCCAAATATAAGAATGGTAAAATGGGACAAAAAGCTATTGATAAACTTCTAAGCCAATTCGGTTTTTCTAAGACGGTATTCTATACCAAGGGAACAATTAATAATCAATAAATCAAAGAACTAAAAGAAAACCGTCAATAAAAAATCAATTTACCAACGGTTTCCATAAAATTTACCTATTCCTTTAGACCATAAAGTATGTTTAACATTATCACCCTTTGCCATTCATCTAGCTTTAGAGTTTTTTTGTCTAGGTGATATGTTAATCCTATCTCTTTACCTTTTTCAATAGAATTATTGTTCTCTACGTAAATGAAATCACTTCCATCTTTAAAAAAATATCTTGCGTAACCATCTTTGATAATTGGAGT
>JAFMDF010000173.1 GCA_017857395.1 Bacteroidota bacterium
ACTTTTATAGTAAAATTTAGCGTTTAAAACCGTCTTTTTATGAATTATGCCTACTTAAGAGTCTCGACAGATAAACAGGATACCGAAAACCAAAAATTGGGCATTATAGAATATGCCACAGCTCGAAATATTAAGGTTGATGAGTTTGTAGAAGATGTAGTATCGGGTACGAAGGATTGGCAAAAACGGGCTTTAGGCGACATCATCAAATCAGCAGAGGCTGGTGATTTATTAATTTTTGCAGAGGTCTCCAGAATCGCAAGAAGTACATTACAATGTTTACAGGTTTTACAGATTGCAGCTGATAAGCAACTAATTGTTCATGTGGCCAAGCAACAAATGATTTTTGATAATTCACTCAACTCTAAAATAATTGCCACCACTTTATCATTAGCCTCAGAAATTGAACGCACCTTTATTTCTATGCGAACTAAAGAGGCTTTGAAAAAAGCTAAAGCAAACGGAAAGATTCTCGGCAGGCCAAAAGGTAAAAAATCTACTAATGCTAAATTGGCAGCTAATCATGACCAAGTAGCCTCTTTATTAAAAGATAGGGTATCTGTATCCGCCATTGGGCGTATGATGAAAGTAGATAGAAAAACGGTGAGTAGTTATATCGAACGGCATCTGCCCGAGTATACTAAAAATAAAATCAAGAGTTAAGGGAACTCCAAATCCTCATTGTTAAACTACACAAGTTTATCTCTATTATGAAAAAGCAACCTATCGACCGCCCCATTTCGTACCTTTCTTTATTTGCAACGGCATTTAATGGAGATTTATCATCTGCCCGGGACCAATACAAAACCTTACTTCCCGTAAAAGATAAACCTTCTGTTTTAGATGATGAAACAGTCAACCGAATTATTCGACTCCATGAAGAAAAGAATGAATTTATTGAAAATTATGAGCGGCAGTTTAAGCTATGGCGAAAAGAAAAATTAACGTCAAATCAGTTAATTGTTCTAGAAGATTTGGAAGAGAGACTCCCCTTACTCAAGGAAGTCAACGATAAAGTACTGAAATTAGCATACGAAATCCAGCCTTATACCATTGACAAAATAATAGCGATGGATCCAGAAGAATTAACGTTGTTACATTTATCAGGAAAATTGAAAAGACCTTTTGAAGAAAAATCTAAACCCATAGGCCGGTTTTTAGTTTTTACAGACCAACAATGTCAGAAGGAAGATTTGCAATTAACTTTTTTCTTCAAAGAGAAAGGAACAGATTTGGAAATGAAGGCTTTATTAACTGCCTTCTTTCAAAAATTACAGCAGCGGCATAACGGAATACAATATGGAGCAAAACGGATGATGGGCTTTTTTAAGCATTTTGTAGAAACGGAAGGTATCTATTATGTAATGGGTGCGATGCCCTTTAATAAAGATGAATTGCACCAAGAAGGAACTAGGCTGCAAACTCATTCTTATATGCGTGTTTGGTGTGACCGTTTTGATAGTGATGGTTTTTCTAAGGTTGAATTTGTCGATTTTTCTAGCTCAAAAGCTTATAAACAAACCGCTACCAATAAACAACTTAAACGAGTCAAGCGGATAGACCAGTTTGTTAAAAATATATACGCCAAGGGCGGTGGAGATGAAGACCTGTTAATAAACATGCAGCCTTACATGGATGACTTCAAGAAGGTAATGGATAATTCTACTTCAGATGAATTGGATGCTTTTTATGAGAAGTATGATGGCTTTTACGGTTTTGCCAAATTATTACAGGATTTAGCTGGTGCTATTCAAGAGGGACATATTGATGTACCTGAATAGAAGATATGATAGGCTGAAAATTCTTGTTTCGTAAATGCATTGTTTATGAACTAGTGCTTTTTTACGCTATGTGCAAACAACCCCATAATAGAGAGTTAGAATAGCGCTTTAAAACTCATAGCCATCAAACTACCTCCTAAGCCTATCAATGACGATACCCACAAGCAATTTATAAGGCACGATTATGGAAATTATGATTAGAAACTAATCAATTATTCTTTTTTCTTTTTTTACCTAACCTTACTTTTCTTTTTTCTAGTGCATTGTAATCTGTAGAATACAATTCATTTGCATCGTTATATTCTTCGTACCACTCTATAAAATCAAGAGCCTCTTTAATATCTTTATTTTTTTCTAAAAGTAACGTCAGTCTATTAACTGGTATCTTACTGAATCTATAAAATTTGGAATGACTATTTTTTGTATCGAATTGAATTATTTTAACAATCGATTCTTTGTACAGATTGATTGATTTTGTTAAGTTTTCTTTTTCTAATTTTTTGGCTTTTCTGATCAAATCTTCTATTTCTCGATTCTCAGTATGATACTGGTTCATCCTTGATATTGCTAAGTCTGAACTTAGTTTTCTTATCATTATTACACAACCAATCTTTTTCCCGTTCCCTAAACCAAATAATCTCTGTACGACATTTGGCTTTCCAATCAATTTACTTATCCATGATTCTGTTCCAAAGCCCTGGTCAATATGTCTAGCTAATCTTATATCTCCTTTCGGTATATATCCTATTATGTTTCCATCTTCTAATCCTACAGAAATAGCATATTTATCATGCTGGTTATCATATTCACGAGTTAAAAATACATTTTCATATTTTTTACATTCCCTTAAAATATCCTGCCTGCTTGTGCCATCCTCATTATCAAAGCTAACCCCTACTAGTTTTATAGAAAATTCACTAAAAGCATCTTCCATTTGGTGATAATTTTTTGGTTAATTAATGTGTGTAGCTTTATCACCATAGCCTTAAAACATCTTCCATGATAAAAGGTCATAGCTATAATTTATTCTCTAATCGTTCACCTATTTTATTTAATTGCTCTTTCATTTCTTTTATATCTTTAGCTAAATCCAAGCTTGTTGCCTCATCATCCTTCCACATTTCACCCTCTCCCATAAGTAACCATATTGGATTCAAGTCAGGGAATTCACGGATACAAGCTTGCAATAATGGGAGCTTTGGATCTGAATCATTCTTGACCATTTGTCCCAAGGTGTCTCTATTAATCCCTACCCTATTGCAGAAATCTTTTATTGTAATATTCTTTGTTTTTATTATGTGTTTAATTCTTTGACTAGCAGTCATTTGTAATAAGTCAAGTTTTGTGTTCAATATTTGTACGGTATTTTTATCGTAAATAATGTATTAATATCGTACATTTACATTCGTAATTGTACAATACTGTACAATACAGTAAAACTAAAGAATTAAAAATGGAAAAGAAAAAAAAAGTCCAACGGTCTTTCCTTCTACCTGCTGAAACTATTGAAAAGCTAAAAGTAATGGCGAAAGAGGAAAAACGAAAATTTTCGGCAATAATCGAGCGACTAATTGAAAACGCTTACGAAGAAAAAATTAGCTAATTACAGTCCTTAATTTAAACAGTTTAGTAACTACCCCACTCGATTGGGCTGTATCGAGAAATAAAAAACCGCTAAAGCTAATGTTTGAAGGCAAAGCTAAAGCGGAATTCGTTAAGTGAATTAACACCGCAATATTATGCAAAATCGCATTACCATAAAAGAATTATTTTCAAAAGCTACTGATATTAATTTCAGAAACCTATTTCAACCAGTTATTCCCCATTTAGATTTAACGGGAAAAATAGCCCAAGTAATTAGCGCATTAACTGAAGCCGTAACGGTTTGGTTTATCTGCCAAAGCGAATTATCAGAGGTTAATAAATACTTGACTGTTTTTATATCAATCATTGCCGTCCTTTTAGTAGTAGCTGCTATTGAATTAGGAGGTAGAAAAGGGGTACAGGTTCTAACTAGGGCAATCGTTTGGAAGCGATTAAAATCGTTTTGGTACTGGATATTGTTTATTCCTATCCTACTAATCACAGGCTTTCTTTTCTGGCAATCGTTCCAATTATCCACCAAGGGAACAAACCAGACTTTTAAGCAATCGGTACGGGCTGCTGTTGTATTTAATGATAGTACCTTTTTTGACCGTCACCAACTTTTAACGGCTACCATCAACGCCAAGCTCGACCAACAAATTGGCACCATTGGCGATGCCCACAAAGCGAATTATTCAGCAAAGGAGAATGAATTCAATGTGAAAATTGAGGGCGTGACTACTCAAATAGCCCAACATAAACGAAATAAAGCGAATGGGGTTAAATGGGCGCAAAGTCATATTGACAAGCAAACCAAAATTAAATCCTCGATCGAGACAGAGAAAGCCCAGGTACTTGCATTATTGACCGCAGACTATAACGCGAATATTAAATCAATAGAAGATGCTAGAGTCAAAGAATTGACCTTAGAGGGCGACCGCTACAAAGAAGCCATAGAAGAAGCTAAAGGAATAACCAATACCAACCGAACCACAGAAACCGAAACCGCCAATTTTTGGGGTGGACTATTTTCTAATTTGGTTGGACTAATGATTGTCATTGCTTTGGTATGCATAATCATAGTTGAAATATTCCGCAAAGGTTCGGGCATAGAGATTGAATACCTCGAGGGAGAAGCGCCACCAACTTTATGGGTGATATTTTGGCAGGGAGTAAACAATCGAGCATTCAACGTTTCCTACAAAATGGTGAACAAAGTATATGTAGAAAAGAAGGCATTTACTTTTGATTTTATCCAGCCTACCCTATCCGAGTATCAGAAAAATACAATGTCCATAAATAGAAAGCACGACCTACCATTGCTTTTTAATACGGGCATTGACATTGATAATAATATCCAGTTTTCAGCCAATGCAAAGGACGGTAAAGTCATTAGCGCAACGATAGAAGCCAATACAACTTCTACGGAAGATTTGGATAATGTTGACTTTAGCCCCTCTAACGACCTTACAAACGAATTGTTAGGGAATAATAATCAAAGGATGAATTCTATGATACCAGAAGGTATGATTAAGTGTGCTTTAGATGGCTGCAACGAGTGCTTTGTTAAACGCAACCATAGGCATAAATTTCATTCCTCAGATTGTAGAATTAAGCATTGGGAGCAAAAAACAGGACAGGAATTTGGGAAAGAAAAAATAGAATAATAATAAGAGGGTAAACATAGTTTAGAGAAAACTAACACAATAATTTTTAAACTATAAACTCTAAATTTATGACTTCAGCTACAGCTACGGCTACAACTACAACTACAACTATTGAAAAGCTTAATTCAAAAATAAGCTATACAAGGTCTGTTTACCAACGCCTATTAATTGAAGCGGAAAAAGAAAAAGACCTAAATAAAAAGAAACAATTGTTATTACAGCAAAGAACCGTACTAATAAATTGTCAAATGTTTGCAACTAAAGTATTAGGCATTAAATTATTCGAATCATACTCTTTATAGGCATTTTTAGAGCAAATGAGCATCTTCAAAATTTACTTCAATGTATAGTTTGAAGATGCCTAGAGAGTTAGAATAACCTATTTAAAGGTTACTGCTTGTTTTCTTAATTCAATTAATTGCTCTTTTTTGTTGGAACTGTGGGAACATAAAAACTATCTTTACCAAACAGAAAAAGTAATTTTATCTGAAAAATATGAAAAAAACACACATTAAATTCAGGATAGATTCTGATAAAAAAGAATCGTTTAAAAAGATTGCATCCAACTTAAATCAAAATATGAGTGGTTTATTGGATGATTTTATTGACGAACTTATAAAAAAGCATTCTTAATTAGGTGCAAAAAAAAACGTAAAGATGTTATCACGACATCTTTACGTTTATGTTTCTTTAAGACTACTCTAAAGATTAAAGGATTTAGAATAGCTATATTGTTGTTATTGGAAAATCAAAGAAAAGTGTTTCGCTAAAATCATTCATTCTTTGTATTCCTATTATTTGTATATACAAAAGTACACGAAAATGGGTAAAATACCAAAAAAGTGGTTATTTTAACTTATTATTTTGATACTACAAATATACAAAAAAATCTAGCTTTCCTTTTTCAATCTTAATTGATAGCCTTATCATAAGAAACTTGCATCGCTTAAAAAGCGAGCATGACAGAAAATTACACACACACAAATATTAGCTTTTACTATAAATCTAGGTTGTCAGAAATAGGAGTACCTATTGAAGACGCACTAAAGCATGGTTTTGCTACTGATAAGAGCGGAAACATAAAGCAGTTTATCAGAACTTTCTCTGGTGATTTGATTGAGTATGTGCCTAACTACCTCAATTATAAAAGTGTTTCCGGAAAGCTCATTAAAAAGAATAGAGAGCAGCATAAAACACAATTACTTTCTCTTACTCGTTTGCACCCAGATGAACAAAAGAAGCTCCAAGAAATAGAGAATAAGAATAATTCTTCCAAGAAAGTTGGTAAATATAAATTCCCATCTAAATGGGTAACAGGTATCGAGGTTTTACCTATGCCCACCAATAGCGCAATAAAAGCTTTTAAAGACGATGTAACAGGAGGTTCAAGCATAGGCGTTGAGGGCTTTTTTAAAGCGACTGCATTATCTCAATGCGGTATAGAATCAATTGCATTTAGTGGTACATCTACTTATAAAGTTTGTGACCGATTAAAAGAATACCTTCTTAAAAGAGAATTGAAGGAGTTTATAATAATGTATGATGGTGATGCCTTGGATATTTCCCAAAAGGAAAGTGAAATAAAATCCAGTAAAAGAGTCTTAGATTTTTTCCGTAGTGCCAACCGTTTCTCCTCGCAATTCTATAATTTCTGCAAAAAGAATAAGCTAAAAACTAAGCTAAAATTTTGCATGGTAAATAGTCATCTTCCATACAAGGGAGTTGATGACCTTTTGCATGGGATGAATGGCAAACAGGAGGAGATATTGGCAGAATTAAAAGAAGGTAAAAATGGTAATTATTTTACTTTCCTTCCTTTGAATACCCGGAACAATGAAAAGAATTTAAAAAAGTTCTTTGGAGTAACGAACCATGTTGATTTTTACAACCGTCACGCTGAAATAATAAAGGACGAACCTTTTATCTTTATGGGGTTCAAATATCAGGCAGAAACGAGAAGTAATAACTATAATTTGTTTGCTGGAGGAAAAGAGCGCAAAGTTTTTAAATCGTTATTTAACCCATTTCACGTAGACATTGAGGAGGAAGTATTGGACGTGAGAAAATACCTATCAGAAGCCTACAAAGATATTTCAAGGCTAATAAATGATAATGACAGGCTAAGCCTTGGGGCTGTCACAGGCATAGGCAAAACTGCATTCTTTTTAGGGCACTTTAAAGATAAAAAATACATAAAAGGTTTCTTTCATTCATCCGATACCTACGGGGTTATTGCCGTACCTACCCGAAATCTAGTAAAGCAGTTAGAGAGAAAATATAAAAAGTTTGATGTAGTTGGCTTATCTGGTTTTGTATCTAGTAAGACTAGATTAAAAGCAATCAATTCTAAGGTAATAATTTGCACCTATGACACTTTACACCATGTAGCTGACCTTTGGCGGCGTGTTCTGGTAGTAGATGAATCTCACAACCTGGTTAACCAATGGGGGGAAGTCTATTCTAGTATTTCATTCAGAGCATCGGTATTGAATAAAGTAGTTGAAAGTTTTGATACAGCAAAAAAAACTGTTTTAATTTCAGGTACACCTAACAAGCTTTTTGCCAAGAAACTAGATTTTAAGTTTGTAAGAATCGAACGCAAAGAGAATAATATAGTGAAGGTTCGCTCCATCGAGTCAGAAGCAAATAGTTATCAGAGTTTAACCGCTTCAACAATTGCAGAACTTGAAAAGATAGACTATGATAAGGATAAAGTGCATTTTGTATTGTACGATTCAATTAAGCATTTAGAGCGCATTAGGGAGCATTTAACTACAAGAAAAGTCTTAGCTCCACATGAAGTTAAAATAATCGCTAGAGACAAGGTAGAAGGTGGTGACGACAAAATTTATAAACAAATAATCTCCAAAGAAAAAATAGAGGGTGTTAAGCTTGTATTGTGTAGCTGTTTAATTGCGGAGGGCATCAACATAAATAATACCAACGTTGGCAATATCTACACCGTAAATGTTTACTCCATTGATAAGTTTAGGCAGTTCGTTGCACGTTTCCGAAAAATGGAAGAGGTTCAGGTCTATGATATTAAAAACCCCGAAAAATGCCTTAAAAAGGGGTTTGGTAAAACTTGTTTATGGGAACATGATTACCTAACAGAAATGGCAGAGGTGCAAGTAAAATTCTCTTCCACTAAAGATGATGAATTTGTAGAAGATTATCTCTATGTAGAAGATGGTACAGAGGAAGAGGTACGGGTGTTTCCTTACTATGATGATATTGTGAATGATACCTACGGCTACGAGAGCAGGATCTTAAAACTTACCTATACAGATGATGATGGTTCTAAAATTGACAGATTGAAAATATTTGCAGCAATTAAAGAACGTGAAATCAAGTATTGTAATAATGCCTATTTCTATACTCAAATTGACCAGTACAAAAATATACACCTAGAAGGCTTTGAAGAAGAAAAGAACGAACGATTAGGTATGATAAAATCCAACTTGGACGATTTAGAGAGCGAACGCCAAAAGGCAAAAAAAGCCATTAAAGAGACTCTAAAGAATGATTTAATCAACAAAGGCAGCATTGTAGTGCATTCTTATTTAATCGCAACACAGGCGGCTAAAAACCGTCACGGTATTAAAAAGATATTGGCTAGAACTTCCAATATAATCCTAAAAGAAGAGAAGGAACTGGCAAAAGAATACTACCAAGACTATAAACCCTTCTTTAGCGAAGATTGGTACCTCAAAATGATAAACGCATATATCAAGCTTAGATTTTTAGATTTAGAGGAGGAGGTATTGGAGGCGGAAATTACTTCTTATTCAGAGCGTCGATTTAATCAAAAATGGAAACGATTGGTTTCTCATACCGAACTCAATATTTACAGTAAAAGGCATTTAAGAAAATACTTAGATAGTAATCACAAGATTGATATTAAAATCAAGGTTCGTCTGAAGAATACTATTATTAAATATTTGGTAGGGCATTTCATTGCAAAAAAAGAAATCAATTCAACTGATTTATATAAAGTAGTTAGAAGCTTCTTCACTCTAAAAGATAGACGAATAGTATCATTAAGTGATTCGGCAATTGATAGCCTATTGAGCCAGTTATTCAATATTAATAGTAATTTATTTAGTGGTTATAAAGAAGTTTCATTGAGTGAATTAAAACCAGAATTTGAGACTAATAAGCCCAACTTTGAAAAAGCCTACATTGATGTTTTCATTTGTCAAAAACTGCACTGCAAAAACAGTGCAGTTTTTGACAACGAAACTGCTGCAACTGGTTGATTATCAGTTTAATGTGAAAAAGCCCACGGGTCACGGCATCTATTATAAGAAAACCGTGACCCGTGAAACCTAATTATTTCCACCAGATTTCACTAAAGAATATACCCCAGTTACCTTTTTATACTATCAAGACGAAGACTTACCAAAATAGCTACTACTATGAGAAAATAATTAACTGTCCAGTAATCGGACATTAAAAACCTATTATCATGGTACACCAAGAATTATTACCACCATCCACCCAAACTGAAAGCGTTGAACCGTCCAAGAATAAAGAATGGGAATTATTCATTGACTCACTCCAAACTTTCTTTTCAGAAACTATACCACCGAAGGATGTCCAATTGATTAAGCTGGACCAAGAGAAACCTTTTTTTTGCCCAGAAAACAAATGCAACGATGTTGCAAAAACATATCAACCATTAATCTTTAACTATCGCTTTATGAAAAAATTAGAGAAGTATTACAAGAAGTATGGCTACCATTTAAATCAGATTTTCCGTGATAATAACACCGCTATCTATAAGCAGTCAGATGACGAGCGTGCCTATGGGTTTGAGGTATTCGAAATCAAAACGGCAAAAGAAGGAATGGTATTTAATAAGTTGCAACCAGCAAGAGAAGTATATCCGAGTAGTGAACAGTTCGGGCAGTTCGCCTTCTCTGTTAATACAATCGTGAGAGCTGAAGAAACGATTGAGTTACTAAAGGAAAGAATTAAAGCAAGAGAAAGTGCAGCTGCACCCGAGGCTGTACCCAATAGATAATGGTATAGGGGAGGGTATCTTGTATTTCTAGCGCAAAGCGCCTGAACAACGCCGCCCTATGTTGCCGCACGCATTGACGAAAATCAAGGCCGTTTTTTTTTACTGAAGGGAGGGGGGGTATAATCTCTAAAGAGTTCGTTCCGAACAACGCCGCCCTAACCAAGTTTGTGTGAGACCCAAATTTTTCAATAAGGGGGGGGTAAAAAAGTTGGAAGTCGTAAAAATGGAGGTGTAATGTTAGTGATAAAAACCGATTAAACCCCAATATTTAAAGGCATTGGTAATAGTCAGAAGTGAAAAACGGGCACCTAATATTTTAGCAGAGGGGGGGGTATAGAGGTAATTCTATAATGAAAAATTTGTAAAGAACTGAATATGTGAGAGTTAAGAAAAAATAGGAATAAAAAACAGTCCAAATACTACTAAAAAAGCAGCTAAAAAGGGCTAAAAAGTAGTCAAATAAGCCGCAATTAATGCCAGTTAAGGAGTGGAAACGGTGGCTAATGTGGACAAAAGGCTGATTTAATGCACCATTAATTTATACAAAGCTATGATTAACAGCCAATTAAAGCAACTTGGAACGAAAATGTTGCAATGGGTGCCAATTATCAATTAAATAAATTTAACCATGCAAGAATTAGTTATCATTCAAGAAAAACAACCAATTACAACCAGTAGGAAAGTAGCGGCGAAATTTCAAAAGGAACATTCTAAAGTATTAAGAGCCATTAGAGAATTGGAATGTAGCAAAGAGTTTAACGAATCCAATTTTGGACTGGTTGATTATACTGACAAAAAAGGTGAACAGCGCCCAGAATACACTATGACCCGTGACGGGTTTACTTTAGTGGCATTTAGTTTTACAGGAAAAGAAGCCATGAAATTTAAAGAGGAATATATTGTGGCATTTAATACGATGGAAAAAAAGGTAAGGTATTTAGGGTTGCCACAGTCATTGCCAGAAGCATTAAAGTTGTACGCAAAAGAATTGGAGCAAAAGCAGTTATTAGAAGAAAAAATAAAGGCAGATAGCCCTAAATTAGAATACCTCAATAATGTGTTGTCTTCAAAAAGTACCTATACAACTACTCAGGTCGCAAAAGAATTAGATATGACTGCTATTGAGTTAAATAAATATTTGAAATCACAGGGCATTATTTTTAAGCAAACGGGTACTTGGATGTTAAAGCGGAAATACCAAGGCAAGGAGTATGCTAAATCTAAAACCTATACCTATAAGGATAGTTCAGGAGCTGTTTGTTCCAATATGCAAATGGTTTGGACGGAGAAAGGACGAAAGTTTATCCATTCAATTGTATCGATTGTGAAAGATGGATAAGACCAGGTTAATAACGGTTGAAGTTACGGACAGCTATATCCATTCTAAAGGGCTATTCTAACTCTCTACATAACGTCAAACTATATGTTGAGTCAAAAAAATAGTGTTCTTGAATTGGCTAAAAATATCGCTAAAGGCTAATGAAATAGTTGTTTTAAGGCGTTCTAAGAATTGGGGGTTATGGTGGTGCAAGCTCGTACCACTAATATACACCCCATTAAATAGAATTTAGAGTATCAATCTTTCCTTCATGTAATTTGATTTCTTTTTCTAATTCAGAAATTGATAAATTTATATCATCAACTGATTTTTCGGTACTCCAGATTACTTTATCATCTATATCAGAAACAGATGTTACTTTTAACTTAAACTCCCTCTTACTTGGAATTCTACAATCATACAAATCACTCATCATATTGGGTTCTAAATACCATTTTTTTTGCTCAGTTGGTTCTAATCCTCCAGAGATTTGATAAGTGAAACTATCTTTGCAGTTCGATATTTTTCTGCCTTTTTCAAATAATTCGCCGTAGAACCCAATTTTGGAAAGTAAAATTTCTGAATTATTTTTGATTAATATTTTAATAGTTGGCGGGCTGAATGAATACCTTCCTTTTCTTAGGTCAGTCTCTACTATTTGAATTTTTTCTAAGTTTATTAAATCTGATTTAACTTTTTCAATTTCTGATTTTGCAGCAACCTTGTTACTATTAGCTTCCTCTATAATGCTTTTGTATTTTGGCAACAGGATTTGTTTACCTTCATTAATAACATCTTCATAGGATTTACCGTCCATTTTACTTAGCGTTTCTTTAGCTATATCCTCTAAGGCTGACTTATCCATTTCTTCACCGTTAAAGGCATTTTTAAAGGCTTCTTTTAATAGTTTTTCTGGTGATATATTTTTCATACCAATCGCACCCAAACAGTCTTTGAAAACTATTTTTTGTTTTTCATTTAATTCTGATTTTATTTGACTTATAGACTTTTCGTAAGATTCCAAATTTGACCCATCAATTTTGGATTGGCAGGACAAAAGAAAAATAGAACAGATAATTAATAGAGAAAGTAATGATTTCATTATTTTTTGTTTTTAAAGATTCATTTTGTAAACGTAGCAACATATATCCTTGTTTCTTGATTCTGGGGTTTATACCCTTTATAAACATTTTCTCCGTTTGTTCGATTTTGGGGTTGTTTACCCTAATATTGGTGGTACTTCAGAAAACGCCGTGTCTCATCATCAATACTGGTAGTAATGGCCATGGCGAAAAAAATGCGACGATAGGAGTATTTAACCGATGTAATCGGCAAGGTCACTTTTGGATAGTCGAAACTCGTTTTGGGTATCCAAAAGTACACCTTGCTATTAACGAAACGTTAATCATACTAGACCGATGATAGCAAGGTGTACCTTTGTATATACAAACTCGCTAAAGCTGTTCGTCCATCCAAAAGTAACCTTGCAAAACTACGTTTTGATATTGCTCCTATCGTCGCAATAACTAGCTGCAATAACATTATCCAATTTTGTTACGAATGTCAATTATCCAAAAGCCGTTTAACTTGCATCTTTTTAAATTCCCTACCTCTGCTAGTTTTATATCCATTCTCATTAAGCCAATCAGCTATTTGCTGGAGAGTCATTCCTTGAGAGTGTAACTTTATTATTTCCTTTGCTGCCATAGATTTATTAAGCTCGCTATTCTTTTCTATTATACCATATTGTTTGGCGCAATGTGCGAAAAATTGGGCTTTCTCTAAATCGACCTTACCTATTAGATTATCTCCTATTTCTTCTATATCCGTAAGTATGGGAAGTAATTGCATGAAAAGTAATTTGTCGTCAAATGTTCCAGTAAGGCGGATAAGTAAAGGCTGTTTATTAGTTAGCATAGTAACAATTTTATATTTTGTTACAAAGTAAGGAATACCTTCGTTTCAACCAAATACATTTTTGTGGTATTGGAAAACACCATTAAAAATGGTGGTGGTGATTAAGCTTTTTAAGCTGCTATTCTAACTCTCTACATAACGTCAAACTATATGTTGATGCAAAAAATTAGTGTTCTTGAATTGTTTGGAAATAACCTTAGATAGAAGATATTTAGTATTATTCAGAATTGTAACGCTATTCTATTTTGTTACAAAGTTGGGATTATCTATGTGAATAGCTGGTGTTTTGATGAACGTAATTGTTAAATAATTATTACGTAATGATTAAGTATTTTTTGTGATTAACCATTACGTAATTTTTATTTAGGCTTTACTTAGCCTAATTTCGTGCCTTATGGGAAAAGTCATAAGTATATCAAACTTTAAAGGCGGTCAACTAAAAACCACCTCCACGGCTAATATTGGAGCTTATCTTGCTTTGAAAGGCTACAGGACTTTATTAATAGATTTGGATCCTCAATTTAATCTAACTACTTTATTCAACGCGCCGAATATAGAAACCAATATTTTTAAGGTACTGGTAGAAGGCAAGCCGATCGAGCCAGTAAAATTAAGAGAGAACCTTTTTATTATTCCTTCTGAATTGGAATTAGTCAGAGGTGAATTGGCCATGTTCCCAATGATGCACCGAGAAACTCGATTAGATAAAGCATTGGGAAAAGTAAAAAGTGATTTTGATTTTGTATTAATTGATTGTCCACCATCCTTGGGGCTATTTACCATCAATGCCTATTTCGCAAGTGATTTAATATTTGTTCCATTGGAATGTGAGTACCTGGCCTTTAATGGCCTAAAGGTTTTGGAACGTGCTTTGGATGCACTTGAAATGGACATAGATAGAATTTTTGCCACCAAGTACGATGGAAGAAAAGTATTACACCAAAGTTTCTTGGAAACTATACAGGCTGACCCAAGGGCCTTTAAAACAGCAATTCGTACCAATGTAGCAAGTGCAGAGTCAGGAACGGAACATAAAACCATTTTTGAATATGCGCCCACTAGCAATGGGGCAATTGATTATAAAAAATTAGGTGACGAAATAATAAAAGAATATGGCAAAGCGTAAGGCATTCAAAACGGCAATTGACAAAGTATCTGAATCTATGAAGCCAGAGGATTTGGATAAAGAACTGGAGAAAGCCAGAGATATGATTAAAATGGAATTGGCAGGAGATGATAGCCCCAAGCCAACAGGTAAAAAATATAGCTTGGTAGATGCTAGAGAGCCAGAGCCAGAAAATGAGGAAAAGAAGCGAAAGCCGTTTACCATGATGCTTAGACCAGATTTAAGGCTTTTGCTAAATAACGTTGCTCAGAATAATAATGTCAGTTTATCGCAGGTCATTGAGGACGTTTTAAAAGAATACTTTGAAATCAAAGATTAGCTTTTCAAGTACGCCAAAATATCAGAATGGAGAATAAACCATTTTCCAAGTTTCTTACGGCCCTTTAATTTTTCACTATAGCATAATCTTTGAATTGTCTTTTGGTCAACGTCAAGGAGAGCCGCAGCCGTTTTAGTGGTGTAGATTTCTGTCATTTTCTAATTTTAAAATATAGGTTAATAATTTATACAAATATAATTCTTATTATACCCTTCCACTACCCTACCAGTACTTTATCCTACCTTCTTTTCAAAATCTCACTTTACCTTTCGTAACATAATGTAAAGTCACGCCCTTAACTAATTGTAAATAAAGGGATTGGGTTTTTATTTTTTTTACTTAACTTTACAAAAAGTATATTTTAGTCTTGTTTCGTAAAGTGAAATAGACTATCTTTGTAATGCACTTAGAAAATAACGAGTTTGAAATTAACGCCATTTGATTTTAGACCATCTTTTAAAAACATAAAAATCTAGTCACAATGAAAAATTTAAATTCTTTAAGACCAGCAGCAATGAGATTAGCACACAAACTTAAATCAGATACTTTGAGTTTTGGCGCTGCACAAACAAAAGCATGGAAAGTGGTAAAAGTGAAAGCGGCAATGAAGGAGAGAGAAGTAAATTTCAGTTTCTACCAAAAAGCAAAAAATCCTAACTTCAAAGGTCAATTAGTAATGACCAACCGAACAGGAACAACCAACCTAGATTTAATCCCAGTAGAATTTCACCCAAAGAAGAAAAAGGAAGGCGCAAAGCCAAGAAAGAAAAACCCTACACAAATTGGGTACTTTGATTTTATGCGCATGGGATGGCGCTCATTCTCCGCAAAGAATTATTTAGCAGCAGTTTTATAAAAATAATCAAAGGGCGTTCCTGATGGGAGGCCCTACCCTATTCTAAATATGACTATTCAATTACAATTATGAGTAACCAACTAAATATAAATGGAGTTTTGGTTCGGCTAAAGAAAATCAACGATAGCGACTATGTTTCTTTACAGGACATAGCTAAAGGCTATAATCCTGATACGGCGAAAGATATTATCAAAAACTGGATGCAGAATTATCAGACTATTGAGTACCTAGGTCTATGGGAAACTTTAGAGAACCCTAATTTTAATAGCGTAGAATTCTACGCTATTAAAAAAGAATCACCAAATAGGGCTTTTGTAATGTCTCCTAAAAGGTGGGTAGATAAAACAAACGCTATCGGAATTATACCTGCTAAGGCAGGACGATATTCTAAAGGGGCATTCGCTCAAAGAGATATTGCACTTCATTTTTGCTATTGGCTTAGTCCGCCTTTTCAATTATACCTGATTAGAGAGTTTGATAGGCTAAAGACCGAGGAACAAAAAAGATTAGGTGACCCTTTTAAAATCAAGCGTTTCCTTACTTCTGGCAACTTTTCTTTTATGGTCAATGCACTAACTCCAAAAATAGATGAACGTATGCTAACGCATCCGCAGCCATACAAAAGCCGCTTATTTTATGCACATGAGGCTGATATGCTGAATAAAATAGTATTTGGAATGACAGCTAAAGAATGGGAACAACAAAATACAGATAAGCCAACTAATCGTAATATGCGAGATTATGCTACAGTATTGGAATTAACGATTTTGAATAATTTAGAATTTTATAACGCATTACTTCTGAATTATGATTGTGATAAAGAAGAAAGAGAACAATTACTAAAAGATGCTTATGATTTACAATACGCCTTTTTTAGTAAATCTATTACAATAAAGAGAATGCAAGAATTATCGCAACAACAAAATAAATAATAATGAAAGTAGATTTATCAGTTAAAGATTTAAGGGCTTTGATCGAGAGCCTATACATTGACATCGAGAGCGGAGCGACTGAAAAGAAACCTTTGTACGACCGATTATTAGCGGTTCTACAAAGTATTAATTAAATAATACTTAACTCTTACGTAATGAAAAATAGAACTAAACAAAAAGTAGATAAAACAACATCCCCATTAAAATGGGTCGAAGCAACCAAGGCGATTGACTATTTAGAGAAAAAAGAACAATGGCACGAGCTTCTATTAATTGCCGTTGGATGCTATACTGGCTATAGGTTGGTTGATTTGACTAAATTTAAATACTCTGATTTTGATAGTGATAGTCTAATCGTTGCGGCCGAAAAGAAAACGGGGAAAGCTAGAACGGTAAAGATATACTCCAGACTGAAGGGAATAGTTGAGAAATGCCGCAAGCACCTGAAGAAGAAAAAGCACCATCATTTATTCGTTCGTTCTCGGTTTGTTTCTGATACCCCTATTAGCCGAATGGCTGCATTAACTAGGATTCAAAAGGGTTTCAACTTTGCAGGGATTGAACGGGAAATGTTGTCAGGGCATACTTTACGCAAAACCTATGCCCTAAGAAAGTTTGAAGGATTGAAAGCAAAGATTGGTGATTATAGAGCATTGAATGAGGTACGCAAAGATTTACGCCATGCGTCCGTTGATATAACCCGTAGATATTTGGGGATTCCAGAAAGCGAGTTAGACGAAATACTGGAAGATATTTTTAACGACTAGTCTTTTAATATATCTTCATCTGGAATTGGCTTAATATCTAAATCTAAAGGACATTCAATACAGCTAAAAATTTTAATAGATTCTTTGCTTACATTAGGTCTCAGGAGAACAAAGGAGGGTATTAAAGAGAATCGTGCGTAAACATACGCTAAGAAAAAAACATAATATGTCCTGCTGTTTTTGAGGTTAAAAGTGCTTTGAGTTTTCCATAAAACCAAGAGAGGAAACCTCAATGCTATTTTTCTTAATAAAGATTATGCTTCTCCCAAGTTTCTTCTCAGTTATAAACTCCAGTTTGTTACCCATTCTGCAAATGGAAAACTCATAACCTTAAATGCTTTCAATTTGAATGGAAAAATGGCTAAAATAGGCGTCACATTATAAAAATTCCTTAGCGTATGTTTACACAGCAATCTCTCCAGTACCCTAAAGGGTACAAATATACCGCATGAAAGTGGCAGCTAAGAAATAATCACTTTTTATGGCTGTAACTGCCAATTGAAATAATATTATAGCCTACAAGCTATTTATACGCTCATCCTGCAGTAATATTTAACCCTTTTCGTTATGGTGATTGGTAATATCAAAGGAACGTTTTCCTTTCTCCCAAATCAGCATCTATAAAATGGGTAGTAAAGTGGGAGGTCTCAAACAACCTGTTAAGTCAATAGACATAAAGGTTCTAGCATATTTCATGCGGTATATTTGACCCTTCTGTTCTGCTAAGACCACATTACTAACTATTGATTGTTCTAATAAAAATTTTTCATGTGGCCTATATCGACTATCGGTAGAACAACTCATATTAGATTGCTTTCTTTCACCCTTAGCACCAATAGAATAATCTATTAAATAATACTTCAATTTCATAGGTATTGAATTTTAAAAGGTGGTGGTACTCTCCGCCATGAGAATACCACCGTTTTAAATCTAGTCAAAAGATTTAATTCTTTATTCCATTTGGCGGCAATAAAGTAATAAGTAAGTATTCATTACGTAATAGTTAGTTACTAGTTAAGCAAAAATAAAATCCCATCATAGGGCAGGTATGATAGGATTCCATTTTTTTGCCTGATTAAGAAAACGGATAGCCTCTTTCTTCGACCATCCTTTCTCCCCTATCAATAAGAATAATTCTATTACTAATTGATAGAGGTCTTCGTCCGTCAATAATTCCTTTTCAACTTTTTTAATTTGACAATCAGGAAGACTACTGTAGATATAATCCAATATGACTGGAGTTACTTTATTACGTCCCATGTTTCCAAATCATCAAAAGAATAGATTTTAAATTGCCCATAATTCAAATGATTACAGTTAAAAAATAATTTTACCTCGATTGTACTGTGTACGACGCCGCAAGAAATTTTATTTCTCGACGATTTTAAACACCACCTTTCTAAACTTCTTTAAGAGATAATATTTTGCATTTGTTACCTCTTTTGTGGTCAATTCTAAACTATCAGATATTTCGCTGACTTTTTTGCCTGCTGAAATCTCAAACAAAATGAGCTTTTCAGTTTCGGTTAAATTGACCTCTTTAATTAATTTTGGTAAGAAGTTGGGGTTGTTTGCACATAGCGTAAAAAAGGTAAAGTTTATAAACAGAGTGTTTACGAAACGATGCAGAATTGAAATAATTGTGTAACGGATACGAGTTACTAGAAAGAGAAATTCTTCTTAACTTTGTACTTTCATTGGTAACCTAGCTTTACGCCATATGGCGTAAAGCCAAAAGTCAGCAAGCAAAAAAATGAAATACAAATCACAGATAAATAACTTAAGCAATCATTTAGAAAATGCGGCTCAATTAGAATTATTAGAATACAAACTAGCTAAAGAAATTAATCGAAAATGTATTTATATCGTTTACGATGAAAGTTTAAAAATAATTTACGTTGGAAAAACAGGAAGAACTGGAAAATTAAGACTAAGAGAAATGTCTTCAGATTATCGAAGCCATTCTTTAAATCGGAAATTATTAAAATCCGAACTGGAAAAATTCTTAAAAACAAATCTCAAATCATTAACCAATAAAACTAAACAAGAATTACTTAACGAAAAAAGAATTTCTCTTGAAGATTTTAAATTGTTACAAAAATCCGTTAATTTAAGAATAAGAGAAAAATTCAGGTTTCAATTATATCCAACAAAAGAGGAAAATTTGACAAAAATTGAGCACTTTTTTATATCGGTAATTAATCCACCATTTAATGACTAAAAATAGGATTAACATTTTGAAATCAAGCATCATTTCAAAATGTTCTATATAAATATATTTCAAGGAATTATTACCCCAATTATTGGTCTAATAATACTTATATCCAGTATTCCCAAAACAGGCTAATAAAAATGGA
>JAFMDF010000174.1 GCA_017857395.1 Bacteroidota bacterium
TTTTCAAAGAACTACGACTGTATTTTGTTGCAATTTTTTAGGGTAGTTATGAATTCCATACTAAGACTTTGTTATGCTAGTAATGAAGTTAATGCTCCCTTTTAGCCCTTTTTATCACCTGATTTTATAATTAAAAACAATAAAGACTATGCACAAACATGTACAAAGATGCTGTTTACTCCTATCCTTTTTGGCTATTTTTACGGTATTAAAAGCACAAGAGCCATTACCACCACTTTTACCAGATTGTGAGGCTGTCCAGTTACATTCTGCTGATAATCAATTGACTATTAGTGGATTAACGACACCCATTTCTCTTGTAAAAGTTTACGACGATGCGTATAATTTAGTTTTTGAGTGCAATGGAAATTGTGAAGAAACACTTATTATTGAAAATTTAAACACCTGCCAAACCTACAAGGTAGAAGGAACATTTTTTTATGCTAATTATGAAGAGATTTGCTCTTTCCAACAAGACATTTTAATCAATGGACTAACGGACGGGGCTATGGTTTGTCAAGGGGATGTATTATTGACTTCCCAAGCGGCAGTAGATGCATTTTGTGGTTGCGAAATCATTGAAGGCAATTTGATCATTGGTATTTCTCCAACCGAACAAAGCGATATTTATAGTTTAGCCAACCTGTCTAAATTGAAGACGGTAAAAGGAAGCCTTTCTATTGTCAATACCAAAGTAACTGATTTTGAGGAACTAGAAAGCTTAATAGAAATTGGGCAGGATTTGGCAATTGTTTATAATGCTTTATTAAATTCGTTCAGAGGTTTAGACAACATAGCGGCTATTCCTGGAGATTTAGCTATTCTAGATAATCCCCAATTAAAGCACCTTGATAATTTGGATAATTTAGAACAAGTAGGTGCTATCACGATTTCTATTAGTAGCCAACTAAAAAGTATTAAAGGGTTAAGCAAATTGAGAAAAGTAAATTCTCTATATCTCTTAGGGTTAAGTTCCTTAGAAAGTTTGGAGGGGGTAGAAAATATTGATTCTATTATTGCAAGTAGCCCTACTAATAGCGAAGGATTTGCATTGGCTGGTTGCCCTTTAATTACCGATTTATCTTATCTGCAAGGCTTAAAATATATTGATGGACAATTGACTATAGCTGAAAATGCCACTTTAGCAGATTGTTGTTCTATCAGTCATTTGGTAGATGATAATCCTGACAATGGACAAGTCACGAGATTGATTACTTTCGATTTAAACCCTGCTACTTGTAATTCTGTAGAAGCGATTTTGGAATATTGTGATAATACGTCAACTACTTGCGCCGATATAGCAATTATTACCCGAAATAATGATTTGATTATTAGTGGGATAACTGCCCCTAATGCTATAGTGAAAGTATTCGATAATAATTGGCAATTAGCTTTTGAGTGTAATGGAGATTGTGAAGAAACAATTAACCTTTCTGGTTTAACAGCAGGCGATATTTACCATACAGATATTCAATTTTATGATGAAAATTGGCAAGCTATCTGTGATGACCGACAAGACATCGAAATATTGGGCGGCGACCCTTGCGATGATTCGATTTGTCAAGGAGATGTGACTTTGAATACTCAGGCAGAAGTGGATGCCTTTTGTGGGTGTGAGGAGATTGAAGGGAATTTGATTATTGGTGCAGCACCTCCAAATAATGCGCTAAATGATATAATATCAATTCAAAATTTAATTGCTCTCAAACAAGTAAAAGGAAACCTTACAATTGTAGAAACTCAGTTGACTGATTTAGAAGGTTTAGATAATCTTAAAGAAATTAATGGAAGTGCCGCTTTTGTTGGTAATCCAAAGCTTATTTCTTTGAAAGGATTGGACAATTTAAGGACGGTCGAAGACAATTTTTCTATTTTAGATAATGTCCAATTAGTCGATTTGGATGGTTTAGAAAGCCTCTCGAAGGTGAATTTACAGCTGCAAATTCAAGGGAACAATTCCTTAACCAGTATTAGTGCCTTATCTAAAATCAAAAAGGTAGAATGGGTATCGCTTATTTCTAATAATCGCCTGAAAACTTTGGATGGATTGGAAGGCTTAGATTCTATTTTTACCTCTCCTCAAAACCCTGTATCTGGTGTGCTTATCGCTGGAAATGATAATCTAGTAGACATTAGTAGTTTGCAAAATCTGAAATATGTAGCAACGGATTTTACGCTATCTACGAATGATGCTTTAGAAGATTGTTGCTCGATTACCCATTTGATGGATGAGGACTTAACTAATGGACAAATACTTGGTGCTATTAATATTGGGGACAACCCAGCATTTTGTAGTTCTGTGGAAGAAATTTTAGCTAAATGTAACGCCATTCCTCCTGTCTCTTGTGATAATATCCAAATTACTACGGGTAATAATGATTTGATTATCGAAGGCATTACTGCTCCTAATTCGATAGTAAAAGTATTCGATGCTAATTGGCAATTAGCTTTTGAATGTAATGGAGATTGTGAAGAGACGATTAGCCTTTCCGATTTAGCAGTAGGTGATGTTTACCATACGGATATTCAGTTTTATGATGCTAATTGGCAAGCTATCTGTGATAACCGACAAGACATCGAAATATTGGGCGGCGCCCCTTGTAATGATTCGATTTGTCAAGGAGATGTGCTATTGACCACACAAGCAGAAGTAGATGCATTTTGTGGATGTGAGACGATAGAGGGTAGGCTACTAATAGGCTTACTTATACCCAATGGTGTATCAGATATAACTTCTATTGCTAATTTACATCAATTAAAAAACATCAAAGGAAATTTTTCAGTTGTTAGTACGCAATTAACTTCTTTGGAAGGCTTGGATAATCTTGTCCAATCGGATGGAGGTATAGGTCTAGTAGCTAATTCCCAGTTGACGGCTTTAAAAGGATTAAATAATCTTAAATCGGTAAAGAATCTGACGCTGTTAGATAATCCAGTATTAGAGCATTTAGATGATTTGGAAAGCTTAGTGGAAGTAAATGGCCAACTAGGTGTAAATACCAATAATAAATTAACTAGCATTAAGGGGCTTTCAAAAATAACGAGCGCGACTGTTGTTAATATTATTGGTAATGAAAGCTTACCAAACCTCGAAGGTTTGGAAAATATAGCAACTATTACTTCCTCCTCTATTCAAAATGGAGGATTGACGGTTGCTGGCAATAGTTCATTGGAAGATATCAGTAGTTTGCAAGGCATCAAATTAGTAGAAGGACAATTCAATTTGAGTGGCAATGTTATTTTAGAAGACTGTTGTTCTATCGCTCATTTAATAGATGAAGACGATACCAATGGGCAAGTTTTGGGCGATGTTACTATTACCGTCAACCCAGCATTTTGTAGCTCTAAAGAAGAAATATTAGCAAAATGTGGAGGGACGCCTCCTTTTTCATGTGATAATATCGACATTGCTTATGCTAATAATGAATTAAAAATCACAGGTTTAACTGCCCCAAGAGCAATCGTTAAAGTTTTTGACGAAGATTGGCAGCAAATTTTTGATTGTTTTAATGATTGCGAAGCAACAATTATCCTTCCTAATCTAAGTGGAAATACCTTCCATATCCGAATTGCTAATTATGATGAAGATTGGAAGTTCTTATGTCATGGCGACCAAGATATAACAGTAGCAGGTAGTAGAAATATCAATGAGCTATTACCTGAAGATTTTACTTTAAGCCCAAATCCTGCTTATGAAGAAACAACGATTGATTTAAATCGACTACAAGGCGAAACCGTAGATTTAAAAATGTACAATCAGTTTGGTCAGGAAGTGTTTGAAAGACATATTGAAAAAGTAGGAACGAGTAGCGAAAAAATTGATTTATCAACGATTGCTAATGGTTTTTATTTGTTGAAAATTCAAGCAAAAGGTAAGCGACCGATAGCTAAAAAATTAATGGTTAGTCGTTTGTATTAAAATTATTGTTTGCCATTCTAATGGTATTTTCTACTAGTTTTATGGTTTGAAACCATAGCCCGACAATTTAATTATTGTTGGGCTTTTTATTGTTTTTTTTCTTTTGAATTTCAATTTGTGGTGAATCTCTATTCTTACTGATAGTTTATTGCATATTGAAGGGTTGCCAAATGAAGTGAATCATCAATTAGAGATTTTTCCTTTGCAAGAGCAATCGTTTCTTATCCGAGCAAATCTAGTTCGTCTTCCAGCTACTCGGACAAGATGTCCAAGCTACGTCTCTTGCTCCAAAATTCTCAAAATATCCAAATACAACTCCTTAGTAGTAGCCAACTGTGCTTCCCCCATTGCAGCATAATTATGCAAACCAGGCGCACTATTAATTTCGATGATGTGATATTGGTCTACTGGTTTAGAAATATCGGCGGTAATAATATCCACACCACATAATCGCAGCCCCATCGCTTTGGTGATATTGATGGCTAATTTTTTATAAGACGGATGAATTTTATCAGACCAGTCAATTGCCATCCCACCATTAGAGAGATTGGCATTATCTAGTAGGGTGATTTTTTTTGCTTTGGGTAGGATAGAAGTAAGCGTTAAACCTTTTCTTTTGAGTTTGTTTAACATTCGTGGGTCAGCAAGGTCTATTATCGACAATCGACCTGCTTTATCAAAAGCGGCTTGTTTTTCTAGGAGTAGCGCTTCGATAGTTGCCTTGCCATCACCGACTATGCTTAAGGGCATTCTTTCGTAAGCGCAGTAAACTTTATCGGCTAAAACAACAATTCGATAATCTTTACCCACGCAAAATGCTTGTACTAGAAATACCCGACTATAGGCTAAAATGGTCTTAGCAAATTTAAAAAAGTCTCTTTTATTATGTACTTTAACTACATCTCTTCCCCAACTTTCCTCATTCGGTTTGATAATGACGGGCAAGCCTAAGGATTTAGCATATAAATACCCTTCTTCTATGCCTCTCTTAATAGTCAATTTCTCATTTAAAGCGGCACTAAAAAAGGTCTCTGTTTCGGGAATAGAAAAGCCCATTTTTTTTAGAAAATAATAACTATAGCCTTTATCACTTGAAATTTTAGAAGCTCCATTAGAGTTAAGACCAAAAAAAGAACCCTTAAAAAGGGATTGCTCGCCATTTTTAAAAATTATTTGCCCCACAAAACCATATTCAGGTTCGGGGATTACTTGTGCACCAATTTGGGGAGCGACTTCTATTAAGCATTGGGTGATGAATGGAAGTTTCATAAGCTGAAATATCGATAATTTTTTCTGTTTTGCTAGATTGAAAATTAGAGGTATCCTTTCATTCGATAGACCACAAGACCAACCCATTCTTTTATCAATAGTTGCCAATTTTGAATAGCAAGAGGAGAAGGAACTAAATCCGAAAGTTGAAAAACTAAAGGTTGAGGAGCATGAAAATCGACACTAAAAGGCGTCGTATTTAAACCAACTTTTTTAAAGCATTTTTCTGCACGATAGATATGAAAAGCAGAAGTGATTAAAAGTAATTGTGCATCTTTTTCTAGTATTTCCTTTTGCAATGCTTCTTTAGTGAAAAGTGCATTTTCGTATGTGTTTCTAGATTTTGATTCTATAATAATATCGGTTTCAGGAACACCTAACTTGATTAAATAACGCTTTGCATTTTCTGCTTCTGCTACTCCTTTTTGAAATATATCTCCACTGCTACCAGAAAGCAATAACTTTTTGATTTTGCCCAATTTATATAATTCAATGGTTTGCGTTAAACGACTGGCACTAGAATTGAGTAAAAAAAGGTGATTATCATCCAGTATCTGTTTAGTAATTTTAGAATAGCCGCCTAAAAGTATCCCAATATCATAAGGTTCTTGAATATCTTGTTGAATATCTTGAACTGTAATCGTTCGTTCCTCCCATACATACATAGCCAGATTACTAATATATTCATTAGAAAAGAATAGGAGTAATAAAATGCCAATAGTTAAACTTCTTTTTTTCCATCGTTCTTTTTTAAGAAATCTAGCTAAAAGTAAGCAAAATATTATCCAGACAAGGGGATTGATGAGGAAAGATAGGAGTTTAGACAATACAAAAAACAAATGCAGGAAATTTAGAGTTTGAAATTATTGAGCAACATTTTCATGCGCATAAGGACAATGCCGACAGCCACTACCACAACAATACCCTCGTTTGAGCAAATAAGTTGCAGTCATCACTAGAAAGCCATTTTCAAAATAGTAATCTTCCCCTGCTTTTGGTTTTGGAGGTTTAGTAGAAGATGGTGTATTTTTTTTATTTGACATCGTTTAATTTTTGTTTTTGACACGGAAGGACACAGTTTTGAGGTTATGTCTTTTATACTTGTGTAAGTATAGAGCATCCGCTAAAAAACAGATAATCCGTTGTCCTTTAATTATCCGTTGTAGGTATTTATACAACGGATAATTAAAGGACAACGGATTTTAAAATGCTCAAGATAAGTTGTTAAAAATCATACTATCTATTTTTAATCTGATTACCTATAGACATTAATAGGAATTAAAAGTCAAAGCATAATTATCAACCCTGTCTCTCCGTGTCAAAAAAATTACATACTTCGTCGATACTGCCCCCCAACTGCAAATAGTGCATCCGTCACTTGTCCCAAAGAACAAACCTTCACACAATCCATCAGATGCTCAAAGACATTTTCATTAGCGACCGCAGCGACTTGTAATTTTTTCAAAGCTATTTCGGCTGTAGCTGCATTTCCTTTATGCAGTACCTTTAAATTCGCAATTTGTAACTCCTTTTCTTCCGTAGTTGCTCGAATCACTTCCGATGGAATAATTGTTGGAGAACCTTTGGAAGATAAGAAAGTATTGACCCCAATAATTGGATATTCGCCCGTATGCTTCAACATTTCGTAATGCATACTTTCTTCTTGGATTTTACTACGCTGATACATGGTTTCCATCGCCCCTAAAACGCCGCCTCGTTCGGTGATTCTATCAAATTCTGTTAAGACTGCTTTTTCCACCAAATCTGTTAATTCTTCAATGATGAAAGCGCCTTGTAATGGGTTTTCATTATTGGCTAACCCTAACTCATGATTGATAATCATTTGAATAGCAACGGCACGTCTTACACTTTCCTCGGTAGGCGTGGTAATTGCTTCGTCATAAGCATTGGTATGCAAAGAATTACAGTTATCATAAATGGCATACAATGCCTGTAAAGTTGTTCGGATATCATTAAAATCAATCTCTTGGGCGTGTAGCGAACGACCAGAAGTTTGGATATGGTATTTTAATTTTTGCGACCGTTCATTGGCGCCATATTTATATTTTAAAGCCTTTGCCCAAATTCTTCTAGATACTCTACCAATCACCGCATATTCTGGATCCACTCCATTGGAGAAAAAGAACGACAAATTTGGGGCAAAATCATCAATATTCATGCCTCTAGCCAAATAATATTCGATGAAGGTAAAGCCATTGGAAAGCGTCAATGCTAATTGGGTAATTGGATTAGCACCCGCTTCTGCAATATGATAGCCAGAAATGGAAACCGAATAGAAATTTCTGATGGCATTGTCAATAAAATATTGCTGGACATCGCCCATTAATTTTAGGGAGAATTCAGTCGAAAAAATACAGGTATTCTGTGCTTGGTCTTCTTTTAAAATATCCGCTTGTACCGTTCCTCGAACTGCTTTGAGTGCCTTTATTTTTAATTCGCTATAAATGGCAGGTTCTAAAACTTGGTCACCGGTCAAACCTAAAAGCATTAAACCTAACCCATCATTTCCTTCTGGAATTGCTCCTTCATAGGTTGGTCGAGGTAAATTATTATCGTCATAGACTTCGGTCAATTTCGCTTCTACCAAATTCTCTAATCCATTTTCTTTAATGTAAATTTCGCATTGCTGGTCAATCGCTGCATTCATAAAGAACGCACAAATCGTAGCCGCAGGGCCATTAATCGTCATCGAAACCGAAGTCTTGGGATTACATAAATCAAATCCTGAATACAGTTTCTTGGCATCGTTTAATGAACTGATATTTACCCCAGAATTCCCTACTTTCCCATAAATATCAGGACGGTGGTCAGGGTCATTTCCATATAAAGTTACTGAGTCAAAAGCCGTTGATAAACGCTTTGCTGGCGTTCCTTTAGATAAGTAATGGAATCGCTTATTGGTTCTTTCTGGCCCACCTTCTCCTGCAAACATTCGAGTGGGGTCTTCTCCTTTTCGTTTGAATGGGAACACACCTGCTGTAAATGGGAATTCACCCGGTACATTTTCTTGTTTGCTCCACTTTAGAATCTCGCCCCAATCTTTATACTTTGGTAAAACAACTTTTGGAATATCGTTATGAGATAAAGACTTCGTATAATTCTCCACTTTGATGTCTCGCCCTCTGACTTGATAAACAAACTCCATAGCAGTATAAGCTGCTTTTTTCTTTGCCCAATTATCTAGAATGGCTTTATTCTCTCTTTTTAAATCTTCGGTTAAATCAGTTTTTGCGGCTTCCAAAGCTTTAACCGTCTCTGGATTATCCTTTAGTAATTCAATCGTATTTTCAACACTAAATAATTTCCTAGCAATCTCACTTTGCGCCTCAGCTTCCGCATCATATTTTCGAATCGTCTCCGTAATTTCCGATAAATAACGAACTCTCGCAGGAGGAATAATGTATTGTTTCTTAGATTCCCCTTCGATTAATGCTTCTCCTATGTCTGGAAATAACCGCTTCATCAATTCATTAAACAAAGCATTGACTCCAGGGTCATTAAACTGCGAAGCGATGGAACCATAAACAGGCATTTCAGCAGTTGGTGTTTCCCATAAATCGTGATTGCGTTGGAATTGCTTTTTGACATCTCGTAAAGCATCTTGTGCGCCTCTTTTATCAAATTTATTAATGGCAATTAAATCTGCAAAATCTAACATATCAATCTTCTCCAGTTGCGACGCTGCACCAAATTCTGGCGTCATCACATACATGGATAAATCCGCATGGTCAACGATTTCTGAATCAGATTGTCCAATCCCCGAAGTTTCCAAAATAATTAGGTCAAAACCTGCATGTTTCATAATGGAAATCGTGCTGTCGATATGCTTATTTAAAGCTAAATTATATTGTCGAGTCGCCAAAGACCGCATAAAAACTCGGTCGTTAGAAATCGAATTCATTCTGATTCTATCGCCTAATAAAGCGCCGCCCGTTTTTCTTTTGGATGGGTCAACAGAAATAATGCCCAAAGTCTTTTCTGGAAATTTATTCAAATATCGCATCACTAATTCATCGACCAAACTAGATTTTCCTGCACCACCCGTTCCTGTAATTCCTAAAACAGGTATGTTAGAATCTTTTACTTTTTCTTTTAAATCTGCTAACCATTGCACATTCTGCTCTGGATAATTTTCTGCTGCTGAAATCAATCGGGCAATACTGGTCGTATCTTTTTTAGGCACTCGTTTTAATTGCCCATTCAACGTTTCCCCAATTGGATAATCAGACTGTTTTAATAAGTCATTTATCATGCCTTGCAGCCCCATTTCTCGACCATCATCAGGCGAATAAATACGAGTAATCCCGTAATCCTGCAACATCTTAATTTCTGATGGTAAAATAGTACCACCACCGCCACCGAATATCTTGATATGTCCAGCCCCTTTTTCCTTCAACAAGTCATAAGCATATTTGAAAAATTCATTGTGCCCTCCTTGATAAGAAGTAATAGCAATTCCTTGTACATCTTCTTGAATAGCGGCATTCACAATTTCATGTACAGGACGATTATGGCCTAAATGAATGACTTCTGCGCCTGACTTTTGGATGATTCGACGCATGATATTAATCGCTGCATCGTGACCGTCGAAAAGAGAACCCGAAGTTAGAATTCGTATTTTATTTTTGGCTTTATATGGTGCTATTTTTTTCATAATTCAGGTGATTGGTGATTGGTGATTTTTTTAAATTTTTGCAGATTTTTATGTTGGTCAGTCGTCTTAAGGTGACCAGTTTAAAACGTTTGTTAAGTTTTGATTATTCTATACTCAAACCCTATTCATTTTAAACTCGCAACTCGCAACTCACATCAATTAGAAATCAAAGCCTTTTCAGCCTGTTGCTTAGCCCGATTCTTCTTATAAAAATCACTAAATAAAGCACGAGAAATAATCAATTTCATAATCTCATTCGTTCCGCCATAAATTCGAGTCACCCGAGCGGCGGCATAACTTCTTGCTACATCATATTCCCAAATAAAACCATAACCGCCATGCAATTGCAGACATTCATCCACTACTTTGCTAAACATTTCCGTTGCCTTCAGTTTAGATATAGACCCTTGCACTGCGGTCAATTTATGGTCTTTTTGCAAAATCGTACAATGGTCAATAAAGCTTTGATACACTTGAATTTCTGCGGCACAATCAGCTAGTTTAAATTGGGTGTTTTGGAACTCTGCAATTGCTTTTTTGAAAGCTCGTCTTTCGGTAACATACTGTAAAGTTTTATCTAAAATGCCTTCTGCACTACCTATTGCCTCAATACCAATGCCCAAACGTTCTCTAGGCAATTCTTGCATCATATATTTAAAACCCATCCCCTCTTCTCCCAATAGATTTTCTTTCGGCACTTTCACATTATCAAAGAATAATTCACAAGTATCTTGCGCCTTTGCGCCAATTTTATCAAACGGCTTTCCCGTCGTAAATCCATCAGCGCTTTTTTCAATCAATAATAAACTAATCCCTTCATTCGATGTACCTGCATTGGTTCGCACCGCACAACAGCAAAATTCACAAACAAAACCATTGGTAATAAAAGTCTTTGAGCCATTCACCAAATAATGGTCGCCCATATCCGTAGCCGTCGTTTTCAAAGCTTTTAAATCCGACCCTGCACTTGGTTCTGACATGCCGATACTACCAACCCATTCGCCCGTTGCCATTTTGGAAATAAATTTCTGCTTTTGCGCTTCCGTACCGTATCTGTTAATGTAAGGCGCTACAATATCCGAATGCACCGCAATCCCAAAATCCAAGCCTTGATACCGACATCTCTCTAACACCAAAGCCGAAAAACTAAAGTCCAATCCACCGCCACCATATTGCTCCGGCATATCCATACAAAGGAAACCTTGTTCGCCCATTTTTTGCCAAAATGACCGAGGCACCATCTTATTTTTCTCCCACTCTTCGTAATTTGGGTGTACCTCTTTTTTGATAAATTCATCTAAGGCTGCTTGTAGCATTTGGTGTTCTTCGGTGTTATAGGCTTGTCTCGGAATGGCAATATCTGAATACATCTTTTTGAGTTATGAGTGATGAATGATGAGTTATAAGTCGGGATAACTACTAACTCGATATTTCAAGTCTCCAGACTTGAAATCGTTATCTCGTCGTCTCCAGACGACTGTCGAAAGATTAAATTTATACGGGTGCTTCTTCACTTTTAGCCTCAATCGGCAAATAAGTCTTCCCTTTAATAGCACTTCGAGAAATAACCATTCGTTGAATCTCAGAAGTCCCTTCGTAAATCTGCGTAATCTTAGCATCTCGCATCAATCGTTCGACGTGGTATTCTTTCACAAAACCGTAACCACCATGCACTTGTACAGCTTCCACCGTCACTTCCATCGCTACTTCCGAAGCATATAATTTAGCCATTGCAGCTGCCGTGGCATAATCCATGCCTTGGTCTTTTAACCATGCTGCTCGATAGACCAACATTCTAGCTGCTTCAATCTTAGTTTGCATATCTGCCAACTTAAAAGCAATCGCTTGGTGTTGATTAATAGGCTTACCAAACGTTTTTCTTTCATGCGAATAAGCCAACGCCAATTCGTAAGCCCCTGCTGCAATCCCTAAAGCCTGTGCCGCGATACCAATTCGGCCACCATCTAAGGTTTTCATAGCATATTTAAACCCAAAACCATCTGGGCCAATTCTATTTGCCTTCGGTACTTTCACATCTGCAAACATCACAGAAGAGGTATCCGAAGAACGAATCCCCAACTTATCTTCTTTGATACCCGTCGTCACCCCTTCCCAGCCTGCTTCTACGATAAATACATTGATGCCTTTATGTCTTTTTTCTGGATAGGTCTGTGCAATCACCACATAAGTGCCTGCTTTTTTACCGTTGGTAATCCAGTTTTTGGTGCCATTTAATAAGTAATAATCGCCTTTGTCTTCGGCAATGGTACTTTGACTAGTGGCATCACTACCCGCTTCTGGTTCCGACAAACAGAAAGCACCGATGGTTTTTCCAGTCGCTAAATCTGGTATATATTTCGCTTTTTGTTCCTCGTTTCCATAAGCTTCGATTCCGTATAGTACCAAGGAATTTTGTACCGACATACAAACCGATACCGAATTATCCACTTTAGAAATTTCTTCCATCGCAATGGCATAAGAAATGGTATCCATGCCTGAACCACCATATTGCGGGTCTACCATCATGCCCATAAAACCCAATTCGCCCATCGTTTTGATTTGCTCGGTGGCATGGGTCATGTGGGAGTCTCTTTCAATTACGCCAGGCTTGCATTCATTTTGCGCAAAGTCTCTAGCGGCATTGCGTATCATTATTTGTTCTTCTGTTAGTACGAAATTCATATTTTTTTATTTGTGTGATTTTTAGTTTACAGATTATTCGCTATGGAGGAATAAAATTTATAGGGAATAGTTTTGCCCCACGAATTTTACTACCCCACGAATTTTTTAATTTTTATATAGTCCTATTTTCTAGTTCTTGAACGATTATCTTCCAAACATTTGGGTCTATCCCTAGAGACAAATGCGAGGAATTTACTTCGTAGTGTTTTACATTTTTGGATTTCCGGTCTATACAAGCAGACCAATTGACTATACTATCATTCTTCGTAAAGATGATACTCATTGGTACTTTAATTGGGTTCGTCTTGTCCAATTCTGCCTGTAAATCAATAATCCGTTGCACTTCCTTTTCTTCATAGGTATTAACCCCTATCGTATATTTAGGCCCTCCAATAGCAGGCGTGCCGTAAGTAATGATGCTAGCAATTTTGTGAGGAATTACCCTCGCCACTTCCCTCGCAATCAATCCACCAAGACTCCATCCAATCAAAGTTATTTTTTCTTGTGATGTCTCTTTTTCTAATTTCGATATTATTTTATCTCGATATCTTTCGACATACCCATTATTAAATCCCAATCCCCAATATTGTGTATCGTATCCAAGCCTATTTAAATACCTTTTTAACAAAAACATCACCGTTTCGTGAGATTTCCATCCAGGAAATAGCATCACTCTTTCCCCATTCCCCGCTTTTCCTTTACTTAACTCTTTGTACGACCCTATAAGTCTGATGGGTTGTATCATCACTCTTGCCTCTTGTAATAGGCTTGGCCTTTTTACAGTTGACGGAGCTGGGGCTGGTTGTGATATGTCGTATTCTTTTATTGGCATTTATTTGTTTGTGGTTTTGGTTAATGTTCGTTTTGTTCAAAATTTCTAGTGACATTGCGTATTATTATTTGTCCTTTAATTAGCCCGAAATTCATGTTTATTTATGTAAAAAAATTATTAATTAAAGCTAGAAAGGGTCGCTACAAACGCAAGGGCTTTCTTCGCACATAGGGCAATTATAGGATTCTTCATCATTATATTCATTCTCGTCAAAGAAATAATCTTGTTGGGTTTTGTAATATTTTTTTGCTATATTATTTTCAATTTTTTCTTTTTCCCCGATATTTGAAGATTGCATCTATAGCCGTCAGGCTAAGAAAAATGATACTGATAATCAGTTATTTACGATGGTGCCGATGTTTGAAGATTGCATCTTCAAACCAATATTTATTACGTTTTCAACGTAACTATCTTAAAGAATAGCCATTTTAATTCCTTAGCCTGACGGCTATGGATTGCATCTTCAAACCAATATCTTCTAAATTTTCAACTTAACGCCCTCATAAACACATCAATAATTAACCACCCAAACTGAGAACTCATCCAATAAAGCATAATTATCCGATTCTTGATCTACACATTCTAGCCTAGATAAAGGTATTTGAAAAGTTCTTCTATCCGATTGTCTTTGTACCTTCGCAACCAAATCCCTATCCCCATCATCAACACTTAATATTTTTACCAACTTGAAAGTATCTTTATAGGAAGGATTGGTTTTACGTAATTGAGCATATTCCCTTTCGCTACCGTAGCCGAATACAAATCTTTCTTCCCAGGGGAAATCTTCTATACCTGTTAAAAGTACCCTGCCTTTTAAATGTTCAATCAAAAAAGTCCGAAATTTTGTAAGATTATGTGCATTAACGCTAATGTCATTATTTTCTAATATCTCCGAAAGCCGTAAATCATCATCATCGAAGTCTGCATCTCCAAATTTATCATCTAGGTCTATAATTAATTGTTCTCTTTCCTTCTGGTTGTCTTTATTTTTACTTTCTAAAACGATAACCTCCTTGTCTTCTAAATTCATAGCTTCGAACTCGCAGCCATCTTCTATGCATTTTTTGATATAATTAGGAGGAATCTTTTTTAAAGTCTCTATATCCCACTGAATCTGAATGATTATTGGTTCTCCTTTTTCAGAATCAAATTTTTCTGAGATAAGTCCTTTCCACCCACTCATATCAAATTGCTGATGTTCAGGGTCTTTTATTCCCTTTTTTACCTTTACAAAATCACCTTTTTTCATAGAAATTGATAAAAATTTTAAAAATAACAGACGTTGTCTGTTGTTTTGGAGATTGAAATTTCATTATATGTAAATAAATATAAATTAAATTCAGCAGACACCGTCTGTCGTTTTCAACAATTCCTCATAAATCCCAAAATTCTCCTCATCAAAACAAACAAAAACAACCCGCTCAATTTGTTCTGAATGAAAATCCTTAACTGCCTTGATAGCAATAGCAGCAGCTCGATATTTAGGAAACCGATAAATCCCAGTACTAATATTTGGAAAAGCAATCGACCTTAATCCATTTGCCTCCGCCAACCGCAAACTATTCAAATAACAATTCCTCAATTTTTCGTCCTCCTTGGATTGTTGATTATTCCAAACTGGGCCAACTGTATGAATGACTTTTTTAGCGGGTAAATTTCCTGCGGTCGTTATAACCGCTTCCCCAACGTCACAACCACCTTGTCTGTTTCTAATATCCATGCATTCGTCCAAAATGGCTTTCCCTCCTGCTCTATGTATGGCGCCATCTACACCGCCGCCACCTAATAAGGAAGAATTCGCTGCATTGACAATGGCATCAACTTCAATTTTGGTGATGTCTCCTTTTATTAGTTCAATTTTCATAACTAAAAACTTATGGATTTCTCTGCATATTGCTGATAAGTCTTTCCTAAAGATACATAATAATGCTCTCCAAAATGTTCTTTAAAAGCCACTAATCCTTTCTCCGTAAAATGCGGTAAAATCAAGCTCCAAGCCACTTTATCCCAACCACTTTCCTTATCCATATCTTGATAAATATCGGACAACAACCAAAAAAATGCATTCATCCATAAAGTGCGACATAAATTATGATAAGTGCCAGGAATAATTTCTTTCCGCATATTTCCGACTTGAACGGAAAAGGAAATCATCGCCATTTGTCGCTTTAAATCATCTTTGTAAATCTGTTCAATTTGTGCTTTCACAAAAGGGTAAGACATTACTTGTTTGTCCTTAAAAATAAAGCCGTATTCTTTTTGTAACTCGTGAAAAGCCTTGGTGGCATTATTCGTATTTTCCCAAGACGGAAACTGTGTCGCCGCCATTTTCTGGGTATACTTAGTCGACATTTCTGCGGCAATCCCTTCCAGTAAAGCTTCCTTATCTTTAAAATAATAGGTCAAGTTACCTCTACTTATACCCAATTCTTGGGCAATTTGGTACAAAGTCGTTGCCCCAAATCCATTTTGGTTAAATAGATTTTTACCCGTTATGATAATCTTTTCTTTAGTCTTTATACCCATTAATAGCCGCTTTGTTAATTATATTTTGCAAAAATACTATTTTTTTAGTCAAAACTGCTAATTTAAATATTGATGATGAATTTAAAATGATTTTTGACGCTGACCTGCCCGAATGCTTCAGGCGGGCGGGTTTCGCTGATTATTAGGAGTTTTTATGTTTTTGAGTACATCTAAATCCGTGGAGGTCATCCGTGGGTATAAAACTACTCCGTCTTAGATTAACCACGGATAACTTCCACGGATGATTGAGGTTAAGTCCTAACAGTTCTTACCTAAGTATTTTTTATTTTTGTGACTTATGAATGTAGGAAGAAAATTTTTCGAGTTATTAATCATTAGTATTTTATGCTTTAGCTGTGGAGGTAACAAGCAGAAAAAAAACATAGATTTAACCGTTGCGGTAGCTGCTAATGCTCAATTTGCGATGGAAGCTATAGAAGTAGCTTTTGAAGAACAGACGCATAAAAACATTGAAATTGTCATTGGTTCATCAGGCAAATTAACGGCACAAATTAAGCAGGGCGCACCTTATGATGTATTGGTGGCAGCGAATATGAAATATCCTAATTATTTGTATAAAGAGGGATTAGCGACTACCAACCCCAAAGTATATGCGTTGGGAGCATTGGTGATATGGACGATGGCAGAAAATTTGGAAATGACGGAAGATTTATCTTTTTTAAAAAATTCTTCTATTCAAAAAATAGCGGTTGCGAATCCTAAAAATGCACCTTATGGGGAACAGGCAATTAATGCTTTAAGGTATTATGACTTAAAAGAGACTTTAAACGCCAAATTAGTTTTTGGAGAAAGCATTGCCCAAACCAATCAATACATCACTACTCGAAATTGTGAAGTAGGTTTTACAGCTAAATCCGTCGTTTTAGCGCCGAAATTAAAAGACACAGGCAGTTGGATTGCTGTTCCAAAAACTGCTTATCAAGCTATCGAACAAGGAGTGGTTATTACCAAATATGGCACAAGGGAACACGCTGAAGTAGCTCAACAATTTTACGATTTCCTTTTTTCTACGACTGCTCAGCGTATCTTTCAAGATTATGGATATACTAAGCCCAGTATCTTCCAGTAACTTCCCGTTACTGGAAGATTTTACTAGCAATTACCTTAAAAGTTATCCAGTAATAGGAATTTACTGGATAATATCGGCGAAGCACTTACCTTTGCAGCATGGATGCAGCGTTTTGGCAAACCTTAGGCTTAACCTTTCAATTAGCAGCAATAACGACAATGGTTTTATTGTTGATTGGAATTCCTTTGGCCTATTTTTTAGCCAACACGCAATCTCGTATTAAACCTGTTTTAGAGGCATTTATTAGTATGCCCTTGGTATTGCCGCCAACCGTTTTGGGGTTTTATTTACTCCTTTTATTAAGCCCCGAAAGTATTTTTGGTGCTTGGTTATTGGAGACTTTTAATCTGCGATTGGTTTTTTCTTTTGCAGGATTGGTTTTAGGCTCTATTATTTACAGTTTGCCTTTTATGGTACATCCGATTCAATCTGGTTTTGAAAATTTACCACCAAGTTTTTCAGAAGCGGCTTACACTTTGGGAAAATCTAAAACAGAAACCCTCTTTAAAGTGCTACTACCCAATATCAAACCTGCTTTATTAACAGGAATTGTCCTATCCTTTGCGCATACGGTAGGAGAATTTGGCGTCGTTTTAATGATTGGTGGAAATATTCCCAATGAGACAAAAGTGGCTTCTATTGCGATTTATGATGAAGTAGAAGGATTGAATTATGCAGTAGCCAATCAGTATGCTTTAATATTATTTTTGTTTTCTTTTGTCATACTTTTACTAGTCTATTTGATGAATCGACATGGACTTCGAGTTAATAAATTTTGAAAAAGAGGTAAAGAGGTGAAGGGGTTACAAGGTAACAGGGTAACGAGGTAAAAAGGAATCTTCCAAATTTCTATCCGTTATCCCTTCAACCTCATAACCTCGTAACCTTTATACCTCACAACCTTTACACCTTTGCATTTAAATTTAACAAAGAAGCTCAACTTTGCTAATGGAAAAGGCCTATTGGATATTGATGTCCAAATAGAAGAGGGAACTTTTGTGGCAATTAGTGGTACTTCGGGAAGTGGCAAAACGACTTTATTGCGGTTGATTGCAGGTTTAGAAAAAGGCGCTGGTTTTATCAAAATAAAAGAGAATATTTGGTTGGATACTGCAAATGGTTTGCATTTGCCACCACAGCAGCGGAAGGTCGGTTATGTTTTTCAGAATTATGCTCTGTTTCCCAATATGACCATTCAGCAAAATTTGACTTTTGCTTTGGAAAAAAATCAATCGACAGCTATTATTACCGAGTTAGTGGAGACGATGGAATTAGGCGAATTAGTCAATCGGTATCCGCAACAACTTTCAGGTGGGCAACAACAACGGGTCGCTTTAGCAAGAGCTTTGGTCAGAAAACCACCTATTTTATTATTGGATGAACCGCTTTCTGCCTTAGATGAAGGATTGCGAAACCATTTACAAGACTATATTTTAAAAATTCATCAAAAATACCAGTTAACCACGCTTTTGGTGAGCCATGATACTAGAGAAATTAATAAAATGGCGGATAAGGTATTCGTGTTAGAAGCAGGGAAAATTATTAAATCTGGAACACCACAAGCTGTTTTTGCTAAAAATAGGATTGCGAAGGAATATCAATTGTCGGGAACGGTTATTGAGATAAAGGACAAAGGGAATAGGTATGCTATATCCGTTAAAATAGGGGGGAATATTATTGAGGTAGAAAAAGGGAAGCAAGAACAAAACGCGTTGAAAGTAGGAGATGTAATTTTGTTATCTACTACGGTTTTAAATGCTACTTTGAAAAAATGATAGTATAGGTGAACTTCAAAATTCGGTGAACTGAAGTTCACCTATACTCCTCCTAAATTCCTTTAAAAATAGGTTTTTGTTTAGCAGCAAAAGCCCGTAAAGCATTTTGATAATCTTCACTTGCCGCTAAAGTCAATAATTCTTTTTCTTGAATTCGTTGGGAATCCTCAAAATCTGTTTCGTAAGCAGTATTAACAATTCGTTTGGTTGCCTGTACCGAAAGTGGTGCTTTAGTAGCAATAATTTTCGCCATTTCTAAAGCAGCAGGTAGTAATTCTTTTTCGGTATAAACCCCTGTTACTAAACCATATTGTTCCGCTTTTTCGACGGGTAAAGCCATACCTGTATACAACATTTGTTTCGCTCGTCCAATCCCAATGATTCTAGGCAAACGATACCCCGAAGCCGATAAGCCTACATTTACCCCTGCACAAATAAATTTAGCCGAATCAACTGCCAATCTTATATCACAACAAAGCGCCAATTCTAAACCACCACCGATGCACCAACCATTAATAGCAGCAATAACGGGAAAAGGTAATGCTTCCACTCTATCCATTATCTGACCAAATTTTTGAAGATTTTTAGTAATAATTTCTAAGGGCAATTCGGTGTTTTTAATCGCCTCTTTTAAATCATCTCCTACACAAAATTTATTACCTCGCCCTGTGAGAATTACTGCACGGATACTTTTGTCCTGTTCTAGTTCATCTAGTGGTTTACGCATGAAGTTCTAAATAGTATTTATTGTAACTTTGCG
>JAFMDF010000539.1 GCA_017857395.1 Bacteroidota bacterium
ATGGCAATAGCTGTGCAAATACAACGACGGTAACTTATACGATTAATAGCTTACCGACGCTGGTAGCTCAAACACCTGTAGCGTGTGAAGATGCCTCAGGAAGTGGAAAGATAGATAATGTAGATTTAACAGCATTGGAAACGGCAATTGGAATACCAGGCACCTTACCAGTAGGAGCAACAGTAGCTTGGTATGAAGGAACAGGAACAGGAGGAACTGATATAACAGCAGGAGCAGGTTCTGTAGCAGATGTAACAAATGGAGAAGTATTTACCATTGAATATACAGATGGCAATAGCTGTGCAAATACAACGACGGTAACTTATACGATTAATAGCTTACCATCCATTACTCTAACAGTCTCCGACACCACCATCTGTAACGGAGGTTCAGCTACAATAGTAATAGAAAATGCAGAAAATGGAGTGTTCTATCAATTAGTAGATAATAGCAATAATATGACAATGGGCTCTGCGGTAGAAGGAATGGGTGCAGATTTAAATATTAATTTAACAGGCTTAGTAGATTCCGTAGTCTACAGGATAGAAGCTACGAATGGAGTTGGTTGTAAAGTGGATTTAGTGGATCCAGCAATAATCAATGTACCAGATTGTGATTTTGGAGATTTACCAGATGCTAATATTACTAGTGATAATCCAGATTATCTGACAACACTTGAGGATGGAGGCCCATTTCACTACATTATTCCTGGTTTAAAACTAGGTGCTTTAGTAGATGGAGATTTAAATGGACAAGCTAATGAAGATGCAGAGGGAGACGATTTAGATGGATCAGATGATGAAGATGGTGTTTCCTTCTTCAGTAGTTTGAACATTGTGCCAGGAGGAATTGTCAGACTGCCAATCTCCGTAACCAATTCAACAGTAACCAATGCGCATTTAGAAGCATGGATTGATTGGAATGGAAATGGCGTATTAGATGATGCAACAGAAAAAGTGGTGGATATTGATGAATCCATAACTGGGTTTCCTACTTATGTAACCATTAATGTACCAACGACTATTGCCAATATGACGCCAATTGGAGTTCGTTTCCGATTAGGGTATGATGATAATATGACGCCTAGCGGAAAAATAGAATCAGGAGAGGTAGAAGATTATCTAATAATGATAGACTGCGCAACAGGTGTTTGTCTACCAATTAGTAATACCATAATCCGAGGCACAAAAGATTAATTTTCAGACAAGTAATATTCTCTATAATAGTTGGTAAATCCCTGCCCTACAAGGCAGGGATTTCTTTTTTTAGGAAATATTCCTAATCAAAAATTTACGACCTACCGCTAACTGTCTACTGTCTATTGCCCAAAGCGGCATAAATTTTGTAGTAGTTTACTTCCAAGTTCCCTCTTTATTTCCCTCCCATTGTACTTAGACAACCCTTCCCCCTCGAACAAACATTTTCAAACATACACTTGATAAAAGAGAAAAAATTATGCAAACTAACCTTTACACAAAGGAAAGCATAGGCTTGTTATTTGCAAAAACTAACAATTCGACACTTTTGAAACATAACAATATATTTACTTTTAAACAAATCTTCCCCTTCCTCTTTTTAATATTTTTTACTAATACTGCTTTTTTTTTAAGTAATACGGCGAGTAATTTTTTTAATGATAAGGTCGAAATTTTAGTCAACCAATTAGCCGTGCAGAAAAGTGCATTCGCTGATTGTATTACGACTACTGCTAGTGTAGATATTCCTAAAACTATTTCAGCTACGGTTGTTTCTACAGTTTATTCTACTATTTCTATTGCTGAGAATGGGCTAATTACAGCTATTAATTTAAATAACCTTAATATAACGCATAGTTACACAGACGATTTGATTGTTACGTTAAGTAGCCCTTCTGGAACAAGCGTTATTTTAATTAATCGCTCTTGTGGTAGTAATGCTAATATAGCCATTTCTTTAGATGATGCAGCCGCTACAGCAATTCTGCCCTGCCCTGCTACTAACAACCAAACTTATCGACCAGCTAACCCTTTAAGTGCGTTTAATAACGAGACTATTACAGGAGATTGGGTTTTGAGTGTAGAAGATGTTTTTGGAGACAATGATGGTGGAAGCTTAGACGGTTGGGAATTAGAATTGGCTTATACCTGCACAGAAGTTTGCAATAATTTCCTAACGAACGAAGAATTAGACAACGGGACTACTGATTGGAATTTGTATACCCAGCCTAGTAATACGGCAACCTTGTCAACAGATAATAGTAGTCAACTTTCTGGAGCTAATTCTGCTTTAGTAGACATTAATGCAGCTACAGGTACAGACTGGCATATTCAATTTGTGCAAACTGGAAAAAGTATTGAAGCAGGCAAAAATTATAATATAAATTTTCAAGCAAAAGCTGCGGCTAATAGAAAGGCCTCCGTTATGTTGCAACGGACAGGACCAACCTATTTTGGTTACTGGTGGCGAGAAATAGATTTGTCAACAACAGCCAATACTTATTCTTTTGATTTTACAGTAGATAGTACAAATACAGGAAATGTTGGTTTTTACTTTAATTTAGGAGAAAGCGCAGAGAATGTTTGGATAGACAACCTTTCCTTTGCTGAAGTCTGTAATCCACAAACTACCTGTGGCGCTATTCAAATTAATAATGTAACCGTTAGTAATTGTATCGACCATCCTTTAATGGATGTGGCGACGGTAGATGTGGAGGTCAGTTGGACTAGCGCCCCTTTTAATGATTCGATAGCTGTTCAAATTGATAATCAGACGGAATTTATTGCAGTAAACAACGGTATAGCTTCCCCTCATACCATTCAATTTACTATTCCTGCGGATGGAAGTGCCAATAACAATATTCAGGCTAGTTGGCATAAAACGACTGGTTGCGAAACAACGGCTACTTATAATGCGCCTACTGCTTGCTCTACCGATGAAATAGGCTGCGATATATTATATATCTGTGGAGATGATAAACCTTATGATGGAGATGCTTGGGATCACGGTTGGTTAGAATATCTAAATGCTATAAATGGAAGTAAGGTATTAACACCAGTCTTTTCCAAGGCAGATGCCAACGGTATAGGTTTATATGATCCGAATAATACCAATACAGCTTTGTCGATAAATTTTAATGATTATGATTTAATTATTGTTTCTGCAACAACTGAAGGTCGATTGTCTACTGATATTATAGATAGTTTGGCAATTACGCCTGTATCTGTCCTTAATTCCAATATCAATATTTATAATGATTTGGGAATGACGGCATCAGAAGCGAGTACTGCTTGGCAAACGAATGCTTTTGTAGATAATACTACTGCTGAAAATATTTATAATTTTAATAATAAAATTAACCCATGGAGTAGCCAAGTTTTCTTAACGGGAGATTATCATGCGAATGCGGATGTTTATTTATGGGAAGGCGCAGGAGACCAAGCTGCTGGAATAGAAGGTGTATTATTCAATTACACTTCAGATGATGTATTACCTAGTATTGCTAGCCACGGTAATAGAGTCTTCTTAGGCTATCACATGAATGGCTTTTACGGAAACGATGAAAATGGTGGGACGCTTCCTACCCCTAGCTCAGCTTGGTTTGAGCCAGCGAAGCATTTGTCTTTAATCGGGAAGACTTATTTTGATTCGGCCTTAATTTTAGCTTCGGTTAATTGTGCTATAACGCCTACTACTTCGTGTCCTTTAACGAATATGTATCCTGGTTTCCCAATTGATTTTTTAAATGATAATACAGGATGGTTAGATTATAACTTAGGAAATGATTTAGAATTGATAGATAATGGAAATGGAACGAAAACCATAGTTGGAAGTATTACGAATGGTACACCAGTAGATTTTGGTTCAGGGACTAATGGAACAGCCTGTGGCGCAAATGACGGATGGACTATGAACTTGACGTTATCCGATAAAATGGATTGGACAACTTTTCAAGCTGCAGGGGGTAGTAATGGCAATCGCACGAATACCATGTTAGGAAAGAAGTTGTAATTTTCCGTTTTT
>JAFMDF010000540.1 GCA_017857395.1 Bacteroidota bacterium
CACCATCGTAAATAACTGATTATCAGCATCATTTTTCTTAGCCTGACGGCTATGGATGCAATCTTCAAACATCGACTACCAATTTTTTCAATGAGTTATATATTAAAATTTCTACTTTTCGTTCGCCCTAATCTAGACTAAAGAAGGTGGCTGTGGAAAACAGCCGCCTTGTAGAGAATTGATTTCTATTTCACTACTTTTCTCGTCACAATTCCTTCCCCAGACTTAAGCGTTACAAAATAAGTCCCTTCAGACAAATGTTGTGTATTCACTTGTTGCGTATTTAAGCCTATATTGGCAGCTACTTTTTGATTTAGTTGAACTTGCCCTAAAGTATTATACACTTCCAATAATAAATCTTTCTTTTCTTCCAAAATAAATTGAACGGTCAAGTTGTCTGAGAACGGATTAGGCGCTATTTGTAAATCGAAAATAGCTTTTTCTAATTCATTGGTACTGGTACTAGTTAAAGAACGAATACCATCAGAAAACCAAACGCCCCATTGCGCACCATCAGGCGCAGAAACAAGAATAGATGGGTCTCCACTAGCGGAAATTTTATCCTCGGCTAAAGGCAACGTAGCAATCACATTGTTTTCTTGAGTAGTCACTGCATTAAAGATGATTTGGTCATCTAATCTAGCATAACTAGGAACACTAGTACTTTGGTTACGGAATAATGTTTTAGTCGTATTGGTCGTAATATTAATCCCTCTTAATTCGTAATTAACCTCATTGGGGTCGATTATATCTATATAATCATAAGCAATGATATCAGGAGAATTTTTAGAGAAAGTAGGATTTCCTACACTGACATCTGCTTCTAAATTACTGAATAATTTAAAAATATTATTCTCCACATCTTGTTCAAAATTATCAATGCTCCCATCATAAACTTTGACAAAACCAATGTCCCAAAAGGTTAGGTCACTACCACCAAAATCACCTCTCAGGGTATTTTGTGCATCATACATCACAAATTCTCCTGAAAAATCAAATTCTAGCACATCGGCATAATCGACTTCTCCTGTTGAAATACCTTCTGCAAAAGTAGGATTGTATAACTCAAAAGTTTGCCATGCTTCTAAAGTGAAATCATAAACATCAATCGTATTCGATATTTCATCTTGCAAAGCGGCAATTCTAAAACCGTCTTTAGATACAGCAACATTTCTCCAGATTGGATCAGGTTGTAATATTTCTTCCTCTCCTTGTCCATTTGCATCAATTGTAATTAAATGAATGGTTTTATCTGCTGCAACAAAAACAATGAATTGACCATCATCTGTTACACTTGGCCGACTTAGAATACCTGTATTTGTAAATGGCGAAGCTAAAATTTCCCCATTCCCATCTGCTACAGATAAATTACTTTTATCGTTATTTGTAAAAAGGACAAAATCACTACCTAAATTGACATCCACTTCAATATCTTCTTGTCCACCTGGATTGGTATTATCAGGTGCTTCAGCAGCTTCTCCTTGAATTCCAACTGCATCAAAAGCTTGAGCAATTACCGCTACTTCTTGACTACCAGTACCATGAATATCTCTAGCGGATTGCATCAAGGAAGCTCTTAAATCAACAAACTGAGAAGTTCTTACTAAGTAAGTGGTTAGTGCTCGGTAATAGATTTGCTCTGCCTTATCTTTGCCAATATTATTCGCCACTAAGAAAAAAGCTCTATTGGTAATACCACTATTAATATGTACGCCACCATTATCTTGTTTGCCAAAAAATTGTTGACTTACACTTGCAGGTTGATAACCAGGATCCCCTAAGCGAGTACCCCCATTATTAGGGTCTGCCATATCTCTCAATGCACCTGACCTGAAAATATTTCGATTCACTACATCTTCTCCTAATAAGTAATCATCTCGGTCTATTAAAACACCAAAAACATCCGCAAAGGATTCATTCATAGCGCCTGATTCTCCCTGATAGAGTAGGTTGGCAGTATTTTGTATGACCCCATGGGCAATTTCGTGTCCTGCTACATCGAGTGACTTTGCCAAAGGCTCAAATGCAGTTTTCCCGTTTCCGTACATCATAGCCGTACCCGTCCAAAAAGCATTGTCTAAACCAGAACCATCTTCATCAGAAACATTAATAACAGATAGCACTGTTCCTCCATTGCCATTAATCGAATTTCTACCAAAAGTGGTACGGAAATAATCATAAGCAAAACCAGCATTACTATGCGCTGAAACAGAAATGGGATCACTCCAATTATTATTATTGGTGACTACATGAATCGCTTCAAAATCTCTATTTTCAGGATACTTATTTTGTGCGTTAATCGTCCAGACAGCGCCAACGGGGTCGTTTGGTAATTTAGAACGGCTACTATTATACATTGGACGAGAAGCGTCAATTAAGAAAAAATTGCTCCCAATTTCATAAGTATTCATCGTTTGGTTGAATCCATTTAAATCTGTGGCATTCGAGACGGCAGGGCCATTTTGTGGGGTGTTGCGAGTTGTCGGTTGTGTCGAATTATCGGGAGTTACGGGGTGTGAGTTATCATTATCAACGCATTCCTCACTTTTAGTATCAGATTCTGTATGATAATGTAGCTGACAAAGCGTTTTATAAGCATTAATAATTTCACCTGATTGGGCATCAATAAAATATTCCCATTCATTAGATACATTCGGATGAAAACGGTAATGCCAAGCCAATTGAGCTTTGTTACTATTCAGTGGATGATAAACTAATAATTCTGGTTCTTTTTGCTCGCCAATTAATTTTTGTTCAAGTCCGCTTAGGGTTTTAATGGTTGTTTTTAAACTTACATCTTGCTTCGCTATTGCTTGTGCCGCAGACTTTGAAATAGAAGGAGTTACATTTTCTAAGATTGGTGTTGGGTAATTCCGACCATTAAAGAGGTTCACTTTTCCGTCTTCGGCATGTAGCCAAACCTGTCCACCGTGTACTTTAATGCCCTTATAGGTTTGCTGCATTTTAAAATGCGTTTGACCCAACTCATCCGTTTTTTTGTCGATCAATTTAAACTCTTCTGTTGGATTTTTAATAGCAATAGGTGCTTTGATAGCTTGTAAATAATCAAATACCTGTAAATTAATATCCCGTCCAGCACTGACATCTTCTAAAGTGCCTTTAATCATAATAGGTGCACCTGTTTTAGAGCGCTGTACGACCTTGACTCGCTTACTAGCTGGTGTCCGATAGACAGAGATTGGTTGCGTAGGCGGTGCAAAAGCAGTGATGACTGAAGTTCTAGCAGATGGGATGCTATTTAATGGACCAGATTGAATAGGTTTCAAAACTCTTTTTACATCATCTTTCGATGTAGAAGGCGTATGAAGAGGTTTTCCAATTTGCCCTAAGGCAGTCGTTGAAAAAAAACAAGTTATTAATAAAAAATAAAAGTACTTCATGGTAAAATTAGCTTTATAAAGAGTGGTTAATTTTTATGGATGGTTTCGTATCGGCGAATTCATTCGCCTTGAAATATTATCGAATGAATTCGCCGATACTTATTCCATTATTAAGGCTTTTAAATCAGCATATAATGCTTCTATTTCAGGAGAGACTTTGCCCTTATTCCCTCCCCAAGTGATTTTGTGATTTATTTTATCTGTTTGGTAAGTAATAAAATAATATTTGTCACCAGGATTATTTAAATTAATGGTCTCCATATTCATTTTCTTACATTTCTTAAAGGATTTTTTTGCAATTTTCTTTTTTACCTTTTTGAAAGATTTATAATCTTGGGTAAAATGTTTTTTATCAAAAAGTTGTCCATTTTTTAACAAACAATATTCTGTTATTCCACCAGTAATACCGCCCCCTTCTCCAAAATGAATTTGCGTAGCAGGTAACTTATCAACGGTATATTTTTGACAAGAAGAATGAATAAAAAAGAAGAGGAGAAAAAATAGGCTCAATAAATTTTTTGCAAATATTTTTGAATACATAAAGTTGATTAACTGTTAGGAAAATATTTCGATTCCATTTTTTCTACTCAATATCTT
>JAFMDF010000541.1 GCA_017857395.1 Bacteroidota bacterium
GAAAGAAATTGAAGAATATTAACTGCCGCTAACTTCTTGCGCAAACCACTAGAATCAAATGTGATGGCGCTAAAAATGGAACAAGGAGACATGCTTATTTATATCAACTACCTTTTTCAATCTTTCCATTCTTTAGCAGAAACAAAGGCTATCAAAATTGAAATCGTTCAGGAAACAGCAACTTGTATCATGGATTTTGACCAAGAAAAAATACAAGTGGTATTTTCTAATTTATTTTCCAATGCCATAAAATTTACCCCTAATGGCAGGTTCATTCATTTATTTATTGCTAAAACCAAAGAAAATAAGTTATCCATCAAAATAAACGATACTGGCAGCGGTATACCTAAAGCAGATTTACCTTACATTTTTGACCGTTTTTACCAAGTCGATGATTCTGCTACTCGACAAGGAGAAGGTACGGGGATAGGACTAGCCTTGACTAAAGAATTAGTGGAACTAATGAATGGGACGATTAAAGTCGATAGTGTACTAGGTAAAGGAACTTCTTTTACGATTTTACTACCGATTACCAATAAAGCGCCCTTGATAAATAATAAACCATTGCCTGATCCTTCAGCAATGACTAGGGCCTTTCCTTTGGCTACCTCGACTACCGCTTTATCGGCTACAGAAAAGGAGGACCCCACTAAAGACCGATTATTAATCATAGAAGATAATGTAGATGTTGCGTTATATTTGAAAGATTGTCTAGAAACTACTTATCAATTATACTTTGCTCAAAGTGGGCAAGAAGGGATAGATAAAGCGATTCAGCTAGTTCCTGATATTATCATTAGCGATGTCATGATGCCTAAAAAGGATGGTTTTGAGGTCACTCAATACTTGAAAAATGAGGAGCGAACCAGTCATATTCCTATCATTTTATTGACCGCTAAAGCAGATATAGCTTCTAAAATTAAGGGCTTAGAACATGGGGCAGATGCTTACCTAAAAAAACCTTTTCTACCTAAAGAATTACAAGTTCGCTTAGAAAAATTGGTGGAATCTAGACGCAAATTACAAACTCATTTTGCAGGAGCAAAAGCATATAATCTTCAAAAAATGGTTGCTCCTAAACCAGCAACAACTGTGCAAAAAAGTATTCATAGGGAAAATGCTTTTTTGTTAAAAGTAAACAAAATTCTTGATAAATATCTTTCAGATGCGGATTTAGACATAGCTACGATTTGTCAGGAATTATATATGAGCCAATCTCAATTATATCGAAAAATAAAAGCGCTTACGGGCAAGTCTATTGTCGCTTACCTCCGAGCTTATCGCTTACATAAAGCGAAAAAATTACTACAAGACCCTAAAAAAAGTATTACGGATATAGCTTATTACGTAGGTTTTAGTGACTCCCGCTATTTTTCTCGCCAATTTTCTAATGAATTTGGTAGCCCTCCAAGGGCGAATCGTGATTAACCCTAAAAATTATGAGAAAACTATTTCTATTCTTTATCACACTAATTTTTAGCAGCGTAATTTTCTGCCAAAATACCCCCATTGATACGTTGACGCAATTGCCACCCAATGCGAGAATAACTGAACAGATTGCTTTTAAAAATAAACTTGACCAAATAAGGAGAACTATTGAAAACCCAAAGGAAGGGGTATTAATTGCCCAACCATCCCAACAGGTAGTAGCAGAAAGGTGGCCTGGCTTATTTGAAGGCTACCCGTTCAAAGGGCATTTTGCTTTTGCTAGTGAAAATTTCCCCTACCAATGGAATCGAATCCATATCCCTAATTTATATATTGACCCTACTGGAAAAGCAGCTATTGAGTCTATTGCTAAAAATTGGGACAACTTTAACCTAAAAGAGATGGCTAACCTTAGCCATGAAGCCAATCAAGTATATTGGTTAAAAACTAATTTTTATGGGAGTCCCTATTTTAATGGGGAACAAATTATTCGAATTCATGGGCATAACCTTTTTAATTTTAACTACATAGATACTTATATTTCTGATAGAAAGGGAGGCTTTAAACACCAACGAACTGGAGATAAAGTCTTATTGAAAGACCGCCCCTATAACTTCTGGGCAAATCTTATAAGCTTGGATATTCCCTTAAAGGACACCCTTGACCTTTTTATTAGACTGGAGGGAGCAGATGAACGGTTGTTATTATCTAATATCAATCTTCAGCATATCGACGACCATGCCCTCTTTCCAGCGCAAATAAACGAAGCTTGGAAGGATGGATTATTCTACGGAATATTGATTTTTCAATGCTGCTATTTTCTATTTTTGTTTATTAGTGAAAAAGAACGCATCCATTTGTATTATGTCATAGGAGTGCTTGGCTTATTTTTGTCAATTGGGAATGGACTAGATAATTTTGATAGGTTTGTCCCTTTTCCTAATTGGAGTGGGTATGATTCTCCCTTGTTACTTTTAGGGCTTTTTATGGTCCCTGCTGGTAGCATTAAATTTACAGAAGCCTATTTCAACTATTCAAAAAACGCCTTTTTCTCAAAAAGAGTGATTCCTATTTATATCTCCCTTTGTGCTTTAGTTACGTTGAATACCTTTCTGCAACTCAAAGTAATCAATATCAATAGTCTCGAAAATTATTCCTTTTTACTATTATTGTTATTTATGATGCTTGGCGCTGTCATCATATTTGTATTGGCATTTCGAGCTAAAAAACAAAAAACTGTTTCCAAAAAATATTTTTTATTGGCTTTTACGCCTGTACTCTTAGCCTGCCTTTTATACTTTGGCAATCAATCGATTCCTGCCCTTTTAAATACAGACCTTCTTATTTCGAGGGCTACTAGTATCGACTTAGTGAAGGTGGGGATTATTATCATGGTCACCTTCTTATCACTTGGCTCAGGGTATCGGACTAATCGTTTAAAAGAAGAAAAATTAGCGGAGCAAAAACGCCTCAATCAAGCCATTAGTTGTTTTGTTCCCAATGAGTTTATAGCAGCACTTGGTAAAACCAATATCACCCAAGTCACTTTGGGCGATAATATCCAAAAAGAAGTAACCGTCTTTTTTTCTGATATTCGCGCTTACACTAGTTTATCCGAACAAATGACGCCCGAAGAAAACTTTCAATTTATCAATGATTATAATGTCCTCATGGGCCCAATTATTCAGCAAAATAAAGGTTTTGTCAATCAGTATTTAGGGGATGGGATTATGGCGATATTCCCTGAATCGCCTTCGGATGCCTTGCAAGCAGCTATTCAAATGCAACAGGTTTTGCAAAACTATAATCAACAAAGAATTCAGGAGGGTCGGAAAGCCATTCAAGTAGGGATGGGTATGCATACGGGTTCCTTGATTATGGGCATTACAGGGGACAAGAATAGACTAGATGCGACCACTATTTCAGATTCGGTCAATTCTGCCTCCCGGATTGAAAATCTCACTAAATATTATGGCACTTCCATTTTATTAAGTGAAGCCAGTCTCCTAAAATTAACCAATCCCGCCGAGTTTCATTTTCGTTATTTAGGGCAAGTTCAGGTCAAAGGAAAACAACAAGCTTTGAAAATCTACGAATGTTTTGATGGAGATTTATCGGAAGTAAAGGATTTTAAACTAAGGACACTTCCGCTCTTTGAAGAAGGGGTTCAACATTATTTCAGCCAATCCTTTACGCAAGCTGCTGTTGCTTTTGAAGCTGTTTTAAAACAAAATCCAAACGATAAAACGGCTAAATTATTTTTGAATAAAGCAGCGCAATTAATGACCAATGGGGTGGCCGATGATTGGTCAGGAGTTCAAATGATGGAAGAGAAATAAGTGCTATTTACTAGCAAGTAGCTACGAATCAATTTCAACTTCAATTTCAATTTCAACCTCAACTTCAATTTCAATTTCAACCTCAACTTCAATTTCAACTTCAATTTCAACTTCAACCTCAAAATTCCCTCCGAAAGAGGTTGAAAATTATAAATTGAAAATTGAAAATTGGGCTACCCACGTAAAGTTGGACTAAATTAGCGAAAAGAGTTAACTTAGGGGC
>JAFMDF010000019.1 GCA_017857395.1 Bacteroidota bacterium
TCTTATATGTCAAAGAACTGCTCTTCTAAAAAGATGTGGGGTGTCAATAGACTTTGAAAGTAGCTCCCATCATTAATTTTATAAAGAAAAATTGAATTCCATTATTTGCTCCCTTTCTATTTTTAACCAAACAACAAGAAAAGGTATTCCTTTTTCATCATAACTTTTCCCAATCCGATACCCTACCCCATTGGTTAACCTATTCCCATCTACCTTTACTTGAACCTCTTCAATTGAGGAGTAGCAATTTTTAATAACAAAAGCTGGATTAATAAGGGGGGCCATAGGATTCGCATTTATCTGCCCGTTAATCGAATTACCAGTTATTCCTTCCAAATAATAGGCTTTTTCTTCTTTTCTAAATTCCGCAGTTGTCGCTCCTTTTAATATAGCAATAACAGGCGGATTTTGCCAAAATCTTGCTTTTGGAATTACTGCATCTATCTTTTTATCCGTAAAACCATAATGGACCATTGCTCCATGTGTAGGTGCAGCATCATTTGCCCCTAAAGCAAAATGGGTCACTCTATCATGCCCAATGGCGTATCTTCCATCTGAAGGAATCATACTAACAGGCCAATGATTCCAAGGACCAGCAAAGGGGTCTTCGGTATATTTGGATTGTTCATTTTTTCCCCAAGTACCAATGCCTGAACCTTGAAAAACAGTAAATACTTTCCAATCAGACTTAGAATTTAACCATTCGATGGTTGCATCCTCCAAAGTTTGAGTAGGATTTTTATTCGGTTTTTCCCATATTAATTCTAGGGTTTCTCCTTTTGCATTGGCAACTGTCATGGCATTGATATTGACCACATCTAAAGCGGTTTCCCCAGGATTGGTAAAAAATTGAATATCTTGAAAACCAGGTGCTTTTGAATTATTATAAACGACTTTTCGGATGGCTGTTCCGTCTGGATAAATGGTGTGGTATTCGTCTGACCAATTGCGCCTATTTGTACAAACATAACCTACATCCACATTAGGATAGCGCCAATGAATCATCACCCTTGCGGCATTATTTTCAATAATTCTGGCATAGCTATGGCGAGTCTGTTTGTCCGCCATGTGCTCAGAACAACCGTATTTGGTGAAAATTTCAGAGCTTTGGTCTGCCATCCAGCGATTATTATCCGTTACCCAATTGGCAGCAAAATTAGTTCCATGCCAATACACTACACTTGCTGGATTATTATCGAATTTTACTACGATGTCCGTATGGTCAGCTAGTCGCCACATTCTATCCCATAATTCATGGTGTTTTAGATTTTTATAATGAGCGCCAAACTTTGCTGCTTTGCCTACTTCACCTGGTAAGCTGGCTGGTTGTAGTGGAGATTTTAAATTTTTAGGTAAAAAAACAGTATAATCTTTTTGAATTTGAGTAGCAGAAAGCACTTTATCATAAACTTTTACCTCATCCAATAGCCCTTGAATGCCATAAATAAAAGGAATATTTTGCATTGGACTTCGCACATAGTCTGTTCCTCGCTCTTTTTGGGTATTTAAACCAATCATAAAATTGGTGCTTGCCTTTTTAATTGTTCCTGAAAGCGAGGTTGTAGCCACTCGTGCTCCGTTGATATATAGCCTTAATTGTCCATCACCAAAAGTTCCAGCCACATGAGTCCACTTAGAAATTGCCAATGGCGTTTTTGATTTTATGGATTGTCCGTTGACGGTAAACAGTACCTTTCCATAAGCATTTATACCCAAATAAAAACCTTTTTCTCCAAAATTTTCGGATTGATGAATAATAGGAGCTAGATTATAAGGATAGGCATCTAAAGCGACCCACGCCTCCAAAGAAATGGCCTCCTTAAACACAAGGGTTTGGTCTTCCTTAAAATAGGTCGTACCTTGTTCAGCGACTAATTTGGGGACTACAATGCCCGTATAATAGCCATCAAAACCTAAGGCAGTACCTGAAATACCTTTTTTATATAATGGCCCATGCCCTTTTATTGGATGAAACTGATTGGTTACTGTTTCTACCGTTTTGCCAATAACAATTTCTGGTTCCCATTCCAGTAAATCAGGTAAATTTTCGGCAATGGATGGTGGATAGTCTCCACTACCTTCATCAAAAGACCAAGCCATTAATGGTTTTTCTATTCCTTGAGGGGCAATGATTGGATTTTTAGCCACATAAGGCGGTAATTTAAAGGAGGTGTTTCCCCATTTTACACTTCCATGATTGATACCATCTTCTTTTAGTTCTATAATTTGTTGATGGGCTTGATTGGGATTATGCCAACTATCAAAAGTTGTCCCACGGGCATCTCTGACCGTTCTTTCTATTTTTCCAGAAGGATAAATAGTAAAAAATTCGTGTACCGCAGCGGTAAATCCTTCCAAAATAGTTGGGTCAAGATTTTCATTCGCCGTTTCTATTATTTTTAAATCTGGTATATATTTCCAATGTACTACTATCTTTTCAGCCGTATTTTCTATCAATCGAACGTAGTTATAATTAAATTCGGGGTCGGCATCTCTTCCTGGAAAAAAATCATCCATCCTATAGTTTCCCTGAGGTGTGACCCATTTAGGTAGATAGCCAGTTCGACGGGTAAATTCGAGTTGCTGGCCATTCCCCAAAACAATAATTAAATCTGCAAATTTGCCAAAATAGTCTGTAGCAGTATGCACTAATTTAGTGTGATAGGCATAAAAAGCCAATTGTTCCCCTTTATTATTAGGCTGGATTATGGTTGATGACACCTGCTCCGCAGTTGAACTTAAACTGGAACAACTGAAAAAAATGCCTCCGATAAGTATAACAGCAAAGATAGGTAGGTATCTTTTTTTCATTTTAATAATCGTTTTTGTTTTGCTTTGAATTCTATTAGTTGAGAAGTATTGGAACTATTTTTTATTCTTTTGAACCGTTAGTAAGTAAGTAAACAAGATTGTTTGATTGTTCATCCGAGCCGTTGACAGCCAACCATCTAACAATCAAGCAATCACAACTATTTCACATTAAACTCACTATCAAAATTCAACACCTTGGACGTAATCAAAGAGAAAGCACCCATTAAAGAGGCATCCTCCTGGAAAGAAGAAGGTAAAATGCGAACAGCCTCTCTCACATCTGCTTTAAATTGGTAGTCCGATGCGTATTTTTCTATTTTTTTAAAAAAAGAAGGCCCACTTTTGGTTAGCCCTCCACTAAAAACAATCGCTTCAGGGTCAAAAATATTAGTTAACAAGGCGACACCCTGTCCTAAATATTGTAAAGCAGAATCAATAATTTCCTTGGCTAGTGCATCACCTGAGGCAGCAGCTTTAAAAACAGCTTCTGCGGTTAGTTCCTTTTCATCAAGATTACTTAACTGACTTTTATGCCCTTTTTGTAATTTATTTATGGCAATTTCAGCAATCCCATAACCAGAAGACAAAGCTTCTAAAGAGCCTTTAATACCATCTTTTCCCACATAGTTACTATTTTTTTCTAAAACAATATGTCCAAATTCTCCCGCATAACCGAAGTTGCCATACATAGGTCTACTATCTACCACAATGCCTGCACCTATTCCGTATCCAACATTGACAGAAATAAAATTTTTGTATTTTTTACCAATTCCATAGTACATTTCTCCTAAAGCAGTAACTCTAGAAACATTATCAAAAATAACTGGCAAGTCAATGTATTTTTTTAAAATGGTGTTTAATTGAACGTTCTTCCAATTAAAGACGGGAGAGTATTTAACTAAACCTTTTTGTGGATTAATTAATCCTGCCACAGCTAATCCAATACCCAAAATGGACTTTTTAGATAATTTAGAACGGTTAATCAATTTATCAATTAAAGCTGCTACTTGTTGAATGATAATTTCAACCCCACCATCTAGTTGTGTAGGTGCTTCAATCTCTGTAATAAAATCACCATTTAAATCTGAAAGCGCGGCTCGAATACTAGTAGAGCCCAAATCTACCCCAATTACATAATTATTAGTGCCATCAAATTTGAGTAACTTCGGAGGCCTCCCTCCACTTGAATCTCCATCACCAATCATGGCAACTAGCTTATCATTCACCAAGACTTCTACAATTCTAGTGACTGTAGGAGCACTTAATTTCGTTCTCTTTACAATCTCCGCCCTAGATATTTCTTTAGACTCTCGTATCAACTTCAGTACTGTAATCTTATTTAACTTGTTTAAATAAGTAGCACTTTTACCTTTATATCTTATTTTCGACACTATTATATATTTTAATTGGATGTAACGCTAGGTTCGCTCAAATTTTTGATTAATACATAAATTACACGAAATAATATTCTGTATTAAAAGTATTTTTATCTTTAAAACAGTATTTTGTTCGTATTTATTTTTATTAAATAAATATAATTAAAATATTATTTTTAACCCTAAAATAATAACCTGAAAAGAGTTTATTTAAAATAAATAAAATTCTGCATTTTAAACATAAATCAAAATATTATTTTGATAATATTTTATTTTATTAACTAATTTTGGGCGAACCTAGCGATGTAAGTTCAGTTATTGTAATATTAAATTGATTACCCTAAAAAACAATAAATCATTTTATCTAAATCCATCTATTTTAATTAGATAGAGTTTCATGAATTGGGTTATTTAATTAGAGTGTGTAAAGAATTAGGGGAATCATAATATGTACTCTTGATTTCATTAGCTTTTTAGCAATTGTAAAAGTTAATGAAACCTTCGTTCAAAACACTTTTTCTAGGGGGAAATAAACATACATCAAAATTGGTCATATACTCTTGCCCCTAATTCTTTACACACTCATTTAATTATAGTTCCTTTTAAAAATAAAATTGGAAAGTAAACCCAAAGATATACTAGAAACGGTCAAGTTTTGTGAATTGTTAAGAAAATCTTAACAAAAATATAACTATTTGATTATCAATGTTAAAACTAACGTTTTGCAAGCATAAATCTTGGATTTAAAATCAAAATACTTGACCGTTCAGAGTATATACTTTTTCAGGAGTAGCATTTTCAATTTTTTCAAAAAGTTTATCATTATAAACCTTTGTTTGTTATCCATAAATTATTCCCATAATCGCTGAATGGCAATATTGGCAAACCTCACCGAAGTATTTTCTGCTTGTAGTCGAATAGGTCCCTCCGTAACAGTTCGCTCATAATAGGGAAAACTTTCTTCTGGCCAAGATTGAGCCGTTGGAAATCCCATAAAAGTAGGTCTGCCTACTTTCACTTGATGATGGATTAATTCACCATTTAATTGAGCGGTTAATATGCCATTTTTAAAAGTAATTTCCATACTTTGCCATTGTCCAGCTGGTTTAGAGGCTTCTTCGTCAGGCTCTTTTTCCCTGTATAAGGCGCCATTACTTCTTTCTGAGGGTTCTTGTCCATAGGAATCCAATAAAGCAATTTCCCAAGAACCATTTAAATACACTCCACTGTTGCCTTTCCATTCTCCCGTCACCCAATCTGGAGTCTTCGGGATAAGATAGTCAAAACGCAATTTATAATTATTAAAATGTTCTTTGGTAATAATATCTCCATACCCTGGGCGAGCAACAACTGCCCCATTTTCAACAGTCCATCTAGCAGGAGCCATCGTATAATCAATAGGCCCACGAGAGTCTGCTCGACGGTCTGTATATAATAAATAAGGGGGAGTAGTCAGATCATAATGTTTCCATTGAGATAAATCTACGCCATCAAACAAGATTTCCCAATCCTCCCCTGGGACATATTTTGGTGGTGTAGGAATAGCTACTTTTTCAGGGCTATAACTATTTTTCTCTTGGCTTCTTTTAAAATTATTTCCTGCCGAAAGCACCCCATTTTTAGGTATTTCATAGCCCAATGCCCAGAAAACTGAATTATAAAATAAATTTTTGAAATAATCCGCTTTTAAATCTCCCACTCTAAAACTGCCTAATGTTATCATAGCTCGTCTTGCCCCTTCGTGATTATAGGCCCAAGCTACAGGGTAATTGGGCGAATCGTAGCTGTCATTACCAATCGCCCATTCTCTTTCAGCGAGTTTTTGTTCATCGAATTCCTCCTCCTCTTCTTCTTCTTCACTTGCGTCTCGGTTATGCCCATAGGAAAAAACCACAGGGGTTGCCCCTTCTGTCAATGGGGTGGAAACATAAGGACCTTCTCCTTGTCCCCATTTTCGTTTAACGCCTCTCACCATAGGATGGTCTGCTTGTTCAGGATTAACTTGGCAAACAATTCCATGTGTATAATGGGTTTTATAATGGCCTCCGAAATATTTGGGGGCGAAGGTTCGGTCTTTCCAAAAAGCATGAGTAGTCGTCCGAATGGCTATCGCAGGTTTGCCTTTTTCATAATGCTCCATAAATAATTTAAGCGACCGAGGTTCCCAATTTCTAAAGCGCATAAACACCACCATCAAATCAGCATCCTTTATTTTTTCGGCATCTGGCAAAACCGTTGGTTTGGGGTCATGGTCGGGGTCTTCATCTGCACCAGGTGCCTCATCTTTGATATAAATGACCTTAAATCCATAGTCTTTTTCCAATTTTTCTGCATAAGGCAGCATTCTTTCTCTGGATTGATATTCATCTCCACCTGTTACAAATACTACGGTTGGCGCATCTTTGCTAGATTGAGCGGTCAATTGGGTCGTGCTATTGCAGGCTTGTAGTAAGCAAATGATGAAAAGGGTTAAGCCTATTTTAAATAGTTTTAAAGTGGTAAATTTCATTTTTAAAGTTGGTCGTTAATATTAGCTCATTATTTACTCCGCAAGTTCATAATTTATGATGGATGATGTATGATTTTGAACCTCAACCTAGTCACCAATCACCTGCATCCCCAAAGGTCGAGTCCCCAATTCATGAATCGTATTTTGCACCGTTCCTTCCAATTTAGTCCCTTCTGTATCGGTCAAATGATACTCAATAGTCATCACGTCAACGGGGGCAATGTCAGGGATATACAAGTTAACCGTTTTCCCGTCTTCGGCTAAGGCCACTTTGGTTAATTTTAAAGTACGAGTATTATATCGTTCTGAACCATAATCAGCTGTTCTTTTTAAATCCCAAACTTTGACTTCAAAATTATCCAAATTTTGTGCTTGAGTCGCATCTAATTGTTGAGCAAAAATTAAATTGAGGCCTTGAGTATTGGCTTTTAAAGCAACAGGAATGGTCAATGGCTTTCCAGTATATCTAATTCTATACAAACCGCCCCCTCGCATTAATTGAGAAGTTCCCCAAGCCGACATCCCGCAGGCATATAATTGTCCATCTTGTGGATTAAAGCGACCTCTCATTACCCCTGTTAAAAATTTGACATTGGGTATATCAATGACCCCACCTTGTCGCATTTTATTAGCTTTTTCATGTAAAACCACTTGGATTTTGCCATAGCCATAAGAGAAACTCAATAAACCTCCATTTAAAGGGCCCCATGCTTTACTGTCCACCCATAATAATTCCGAGGGAGAACGGTCAAATTCCATATCTACCCAAACTAAGGGTTGTTCCATAGCCAACCTCGAACTATCTTTTGGTGGCTCATAACCCCACATATTGCCATAAAATTTTTCTTTTCCACCTACATCTACCCAATTAATCCGATTCATTGGATTCCAATAACCTTGTTGGTCGGTGACGATAAAACTGCCATCTGGGTTGATACAAACACCATTTGCTGCTCTAAATCCCGTTGCAATAATCTCTGATTTTTTTCCATCTTTGCTGACTTTTATCAGCGTTCCGTGCTGCGGAATTAAGGCTTCTCTAGCATGTCTTCCACTTTTTGCGTAATATAAATTTCCTTGTTTGTCTGCTTGCAACCCCATCGCAAATTCATGAAAATGGTCAGTTACCTGATGGTCATGGTTGAAACTTTCATAAAAATCTGTTTCGCCATCTCCATTAAAATCTCGTAATAAAACCAATTGGTCTCGGCAGGTCACATAGATTTTTTCATTCAATACTTTGATACCTAACGGTTGGAATAAACCAGACCCAATTCGTCTCCAAGTCAATTGCCCGCTATTATCTGTTAAACCCGTTATCATCCAAATATCACCGTCCGTGGCGCAAACTACTGCTTTGTTGGCATCTTGCATAAAGTCAATACCGCTTAACTTCATCCGAGCTTTCCAAGGATTTTCAAAAGGTGGGGTTAACTCATCAATGGCAAAAGCTCCTTTAGCTTGTCCTTTGACAATAGTGGTCTTTAATACTTGAGGATAGTGGGTTTTGCCTCCTTTGGTGAAAGGGCTAAGGTCACTAGGTTGAGATTTTTTAGCATATTCTTCTAGTCCATTTACACTTTGTTCTGCAATAAACAATTTAATAATTGCTGTGCCTGTTTCATGCGTTTCTAAAATGGTATATCCATCCATTTCTTTTAAAGACGCTCCTTTACCAGAAATAGCTACTTTATTTTTTACAGGTGCGACCCTCATTTTCAAAGTACCTTTTGAAGGGCTAATATTCAAGGTTCTTGTAAAAATCGTTTGTTCCCCAATTTTTTCCATTCCCAATTCTTCTAAAATATTGGATTTTCCAACGGAATAGGAAATGATAATATGGTTATCATGGTGATATAATCCTTTATAATCCGCCCATTTTTTAGGAAGTGGTCCAAATTGTCTGCCATCCCTAGCGGTATATCTTGGGTCCTCAAAAGAACCATTTGTTGGATTCGCCCAACCTGGTCCTACGGGTGTTTCAAAATGCAATTTGCCAACCGTTCTTGGATAGGTCTCATGTTCATCATTTAATAAAATTGCTCGCCAATCTATAAAGCCTGCTCCTGTCCAACCGCCTGCTACCCGCATCACATCGTGGTCAAAAATCATAAACGCATTTCCTTCAGAAACGCCTCCATCTCCTTTATCTAATCTAACCGCAATTCCTTTATAAGCGAAGTTATTTTTTGAATAATCTTCATCCACAAAAGGTGTTGGCCCTGGAGAATGAAACCGTTCTGGTCCCGTAGCAGAATCGACCAATTCGTAGGTATTCATAAAAAAATTACCATAATCCATATCCTTCCATGGATGGTATGGTTTTGCCGCAGGTCCAGTAGTTGTTCCCTCTGGTAAACTGGCTAAATAGTTGGGACCAACTTTGTAATATTGCGTTTCATTACTTTCTTTAATGTATTCTTCTCTGAGGTAACAAATTACATCATATTTTTCCTGTGGAGTTAGGACAATTTGTGGTGGCATGGTCTTGAACCCTTTGGTCAAAGTCAAATACATCGAATAGGGGTCACTTCCCGCTTTAAAAGGTTGTTCCCAAAATTTTAGCGATAATGGAATAGACCCTTCTATTTCTGGAGTCCCATGACAATTAATACAATTACCGTTAAAGATTCGACTACCTCTTTCATAACTTTCCTCATTAAAATCGGCAATCATGCCAGCGTGGTCAATATCTTTTTCATAATCAGCTAAGTCTTCTTCGTCCAATAAATAGGCTAAGTCAGGATGGTCAACAGGTTGAGATGTATCTACAAATCGCCCGCCTGTAAAAGGAAATTTTTCATCATCAATAATAAATGTTCCTGTAAAGTTATCACCAACAAAATCGCCGTTCACCAGTATATCCATACCCCACTTAGGAAATCTTCCTGAAAGTTGATTATCAACTAATTTAAAGTCCTGAAGGTCATTTATTCCTGTTACATAAGATTGAAGTTGTCCAACATATTCGCCCCCCTCTTTGGAGATGACTAAGGTGCCAGAGAATTCTTCAGACTCATATTCCCAACTGCCTTCTAATCCAGAATCACCTGTTTTACAGTGAAAAAATAATAAGGTAAATCCTAAAAAAAGGAATAGATTTTTCGTTTTGAATATTGTCATTTAAGAAAAGTATTATTTTTATAGGAATTCCAGTTATTTGAATTTTAAATAACTTTGTAAAGGTAAGAAATAAAGTCGAATCTAAAAATAAAATGCCCAAACTTATTATATAAAAAACAAAACAAAAGCATAAAGCTATAAGTGTTGATATAAATTTCACAAAACATGTCTCTAACCTAATTTTAATTGTCTGATTTTTAATTATATTTTCATAAAAAAAACTTTATTAAATATAGTTAGTAAGTTTTTACCTACATTTTTGAACCATTTATTGTGATTATCCATAAAAAAAGATACCACTCAATCCCTTTCCTATATTTTATCAATAAATGTTTTATAAGTGGTTGCAAATAACCCCATATTACTCAGATTCAACATCAATGACAGGCGGTTCCAATGTCTTTAAATAAGCTACCAAATTCACTACTTCTTCAGCTGTCAAAGTATTCAACAAGCCTTGCGGCATTAAGGAATTAGTGGTTACTTCTTTAGATTGAATATCGGACTTATTGATGGGAATAGGGTCTTGTCCAACTACCCGCAAGGTCAGACTCCTTTCATTTTCAGCAATTACATTTCCACTATAAGTTCGACCATCTTGGGTATTGATTACAACCATTTTATAGTCGTCTTGAATGTCCCCACTTGGATCTAAAATATTGCTCAACAGATAAGTGGTATTCGTTCGATTAGAGCCAGTTAAGTCAGGGCCTATAACGCCTCCTTCGCCATGCATTTTATGGCACGCATAGCAGGTTCGTTGATATACTTCCAATCCATTTTTTAAATCGGCATGATTAAGCGCCTCATCGGAAAGCATTCGTTGGTATTTACTAAACTGAGCGGCTACATCGCTGGAAATATCATCAATGGGCCCCCAAACTTCTACAAATCCATTACCCACCACTCTTCGTAATTGTAGCGCGACATAAGCTGGAATATCCTTTTTTGGAATGAATCCTTCTTCTAAAGCCCATACCAATTGCCAGCCATAAGTGGGTCGAGCCGCAAAAGTTTGAATAGCTTCTTGTTTGGCTTCTGCATCAAATCTAGCATAATTTTCCAATAATAACTCTCCGAAGGCTTCCTCATCATAAGCAGCTATCGCTCGAAGGGCTTCGATTTGCAAGTCTTTATCCTTAATCAACTCTGGTAATATTTCTTTTAACTCCTTCCGTTGGTGGAATGCTAAACCTTTTATGGCATTTCGTCTTTGGCTTATAGCTGCTTGGGGGTTATTCAAGGTAGCCAGTAATTTTTTTGCAGCTTCTGCATTGCCAAATTGTTGGGCAATTTCATCCGCCTTCGAGGAAAGAACGGGATTGGATTGCAACGATTGATAAACTGATGCCCAATTCGATGGCTCTTTTATATCGGTTCGCCCAGCCATTCCTACATACATGCCCTCAAGGAGTTGAATTTGGTTTTTCGATTTTTTATTTAAACCCGCAACTAGCTTTTCCAATTGGTTTCCATCTACTAAACGACGGGCAATTTTATTGGCTATGGAAGGAATATTCGTGATTTCTGCTAACCTTAAAGCTCGGTCAGGTTGTGTTGCCACTATGGGTTCCATACCAAACCAAAGCGTGTGCGGTATATTAGGGTCATCCGCATCTTCTTCAACTTTGGCTAATGCTTCGGCAATTTCCCAACGATTATTTTTTTCTAATTTTTGCAAAGCAGCAGCCAAGTATAATCGAACAACTGGTGAATTTTCTTTTTCAGAAAGCTGATTTAAGGCTGCATTAATTGCTTTAGAAGGTTGTCCCTCTTCACATAAAAATTGAATCGCCCAGCCTTGTATATAAGGGTCTTTATCAGATAATAATTTCACCAAATTTTTACTTGAAATTTGATTGGTGATTTGTAAAGTCCACAATGCACGCAATCGCAAATCTTCGTTCTTTTCATTTTCTAAAACTTCATTTAACCGTTTGATAGCCGCATTGCTAATCCCTTTTTGATGCGCTCGGTATTGTAAAATAACTCTTGCCCGTTGGGCGTGCCAATTACTTTTACTCAATTGTAATGCTACCAATTCCGCATCACTCCTTTTACTTAAATCATCATAGCGTCCTTCCCAATCTTCGGCATGGGATTTTTCAGGCATGATTCTAAAAACTCTGCCCGTTTCTTTATTGACGACCTCATTCCCACAAATATCTGCATCATGCCAATCCAAAACGTAAAGACCACCTTCAGGGCCAATTTCCATACTAAAACCAATCCATTGGGCATTATTAGCCATCATAAAGTCTTCTCCATGACTCGCAATAAAGCCTGAACCATTTGGTTTCAATACATCCGAAAGTACTGCGTGTTCGTGGATATTTGCCATAAACAGTCGCCCTTGTTGTTCGGGTGGAAAGGCATCCGATTGATAAATTCTTGCACCTCCATGGGCCGACCGATGCCGATGGTCAACGATGGTGCGAATGTCTTCATAGACATACGAATTAAAATGACTTCCGCCTTGCCGATGATAAATCCCCCCTGGAATAACATGAAATAAATGAGGAATTACGCAAGCTGAAATAAACAATTGCCCTTTGGCATCATAATCAATTCCCCACGGATTGCTAAAGCCATGTGCCACCACTTCAAAGCGGTCTTTGATAGGATGATACCGCCAAACACCACCATTTATGTCCACCCCATCCGCCTCTAATAGGTCTTCAGGAAAAGCTTCTCGATGTTGATACAATTTTCCTTTACCTTTGGGTTTTCGGATTTTGGAAGGGGTCGCAAATCCTTCCAAACCATACAACCAACCATCGGGTCCCCAATGAAAACTATTAATCGTTTCATGACGATCCCGGATGCCCCAACCTGTCAGTAATACTTGTATATCTTCCATATCTCCTTTATCATCTTGGTTTTTATCTGGCACAAATAGTAGATTGGGTGGTGCGCCAATAAAAACGCCACCATGACCAACAGCAATTGCCGAAGGAAAAGGAATGCCTTCCAAAAATACTTTTCGAGTATCCACTACCCCATCCTTATCTTCATCTTCTAAAATCAAAATTTTGCTATCTCCTCCATTGGAAAAACCATGACCGCGAGATTCGTAATCTCTGTTTTCCGCAATCCACATTCGTCCTTTATCATCCCAACAAAAAGCCATCGGTTGGGTAATCATGGGTTCGGCGGCATAGGCATTTACTTGATAACCATTTTGAATCGTCATTTCTTCCACGGCTTCTTGCGGGTTTAAAAATCTTGCCTTTCGACCTTCTTCTTGTGCCAATTCCCAAAGCGGTTCAATATTATATTGATTGTGATTGCCGATATAATCGGACCAAAGTTCTGTCATTTCGATGTTGTTCAATTCACCCGTATAGGCAACAACTTGGTGGAGAAACGTTTTAGTTTCCCCTTCTTTTATTTTTAAATCTTTCTCCCTTGCTGGAACGGGACCTATCCCCAACTCTCCATCCACTCGCCAAGTTTGAGGAAAACCATCATTTTCAGGATGGTCGAAAATAGCGATATGCCCCCATTCGTCCATCCCCTCGATTTCCATACCTACATCCACCCACATAGCACGCTGTCCTTCCGCATTTTCATTGCGTTGGCGTGCTGCATTAATAACTTCGCCTTTGTTATTTTCTCGCCAGGGCATTCTTAAAAATAGGCCACCATAGTCAAATTGATTGATAGTTATATCGGCTAAAGCCTTTCCTTCCCATTCCAAACTCAATAAGTAGTTATCTTCTTTTTGAGAAAAAGTCCAGGTTTGTGTTTCTTCTAAAATGGGTTGTTTTGACTCATCTAATAGGTTATAAATTGTTTGCCATTTTACAGCTTCCCCTTTTTCTGTCAACACTTCCGAACTAACTTTTTGCCAATGACTGCTTCCATTATTATGAAAATAATCTCTACCGATTTTAGCTTTGATGTCTTTGGATTTGTCTGGACGGTAAAACCATTCTTCTAATGTCGCCTCCTCTGCCCCTATTCCATTTATTCTCGTAAAACCCCAATACAAACCTGTCTGGTGTTTGTGGTGACCTGGGCTATATTCAGTCAATTCCGCAGTCGAGTTTGGTGCAAGAATGGGGTGGAGGAAAGGTCGCATATTTGGCTTTGCATTTTGCGTAACCAATGCCTTAGTTCCATTTTCTTGAAATACTCGAATGGCCTCTTCGTTGATTTTAATATGAAAATTTGATTCAATAGGATTAGTGATGGAATCGGGATTTTCTTGCTTATTGGAACAGGAAAAAAAACAGATACAGAGCATTATAAAAGTAAGCAGTTTTTCCATGGCTATTTCGTTTTTATTAAATAGTTGAATAACATTATTTCTTGACATTAGAAAGTATAAATAAATCGTATTCTTGTCAAAGAAACGAATAAATCGTTTAATTTTTTTAAAAAAGTAAATTTTATAAGGTAATTTAGCAGAAATTTCCAAAAAAATGTGAAATTAGCCACTAGGGAATTAGTTCCTTAAAATTTTCAAAATAAAAAAATGAAAAAAATAGCCCTACTTTGTTACATACTATTAATAACTTTCTTGATATACACCTGTTCTGCCTCCAACGATGTCAATAGAGTGGAAAATCCTGCTGCGACTAATCCCCATCAAGTATATAGTGCGCCACCGTGGGTGATGCGGCTTAATTTGGATGGTCGCCCACAAATGATTGGCCTTGCTTTGAATAAAAATCTATTTGCCGCTTATGATGCACAATTAGGTGCTTTATATAAAGTTTGGAAAGGGGATATTTTATTTACAGGTCCTGTTTATGATAATATTCATGGTAGGCAGCCCATTACCAGAGGCGAGGCTTATATTCAAGATACTTTGGCACAAAATCCTTGGTCGCTAAAAGTAGGGGGAACAGTAAGTCCCATTAAAGCCAAATACAAAGGTTATTCTCGAAAAAATAATCAAGTTACTTTTAAGTATGAATTAATTTTACCGACTGGCGAAAAATTCAATATTGAAGAAACACCAGAATTTATAACTCATAAAGATGGAAGACCGGGATTTGAGCGAGTATTTAAAACAGGAAATATTCCAACAGGAATTGATATTTTTTTAAATACTTCCTTTGACCATTTGACCGATGAAAAAGACCTAGAAACCAATGGTGAATGGCTGTCTAATAATTTTGAAGAACGGTCTTTTGATTTTGGAAAAAGCATTAAAGGGACGGGTACTTTGCAATTAAATCCAAACGGGCAGACGTATTTGCGTAGCTATTTTGAACCCAAAGCAACTGCTCATGTCGCATTAGAACAAGGGGCAAATACAGCAGAAACAGCTAATAAACAAGTAGATTTAGCCAATATTGACCCAACTGATTTAACTACTTTAGCGATTGTTGGAAAAGACATTATTGGAAAAAGCGATTGTGCGGCCTGCCATGCCATTAATAAAATGGTGATTGGCCCTTCTTATACGGATATTGCTAAAAAATATGAAACCAAACCTGAAGTAGTCGAGGCACTATCCATTAAAATTATATATGGTGGCGCCGGGGCTTGGGGAACACGGGCGATGTCTGCCCACCCTGATGTTTCGGAAACGGAAGCCAAAGCGATGGCAGCCTATATACTTTCCACCATTCCAGATGGGCAAATAGAACGCAAAGCAGGGGTTGCTGCAGATTTTTACGATGTGGGGCAACCATTAGGCAGTTTACCAGAGATTGTGGCAGGACAAAGTCCGAACGCTTCGGAGGTATATCCCAATATTGATTTTCATTCAGGCAATCCAGATATAGGAAAAGATACCGATGAAAATTTTAGCGGATTTGTGAAAGATTTTGTGATGGAGGCCAATACTTATTTGACCGTTCCCGAATCTAAAACTTACGATTTGCAATTTGTCGCCAATAATGGAGGTCAATTAAAAATTGATGGTAAGTTGGTTTCCCAAGGACATTTTTACGAGGGGACTTTTATTGACCAAAAAGAATTATTTTTAGAAAAAGGAGCGCATAAAATTCAGATTCATTTTTATCATCATCTATTTGATAAACACCTAATTTTGATGTGGCGAGATAACAAAGCCGCAGAATATGAACCCATTCCAGCGGAGTATTATACCCATGACCCTTTTGATATAAAACCTACTTCGCCAGGCATCAAAGCGATTGTTCAAAATAATGCCCCTGGGTTTGGTGCATCTTTAGAGTCGCCCCATCCTGCTTTTGATTTATCGGTCGTCCGTCCCGAAGGGTTTAAACCAAGAGTCGGCGACCTAGAATTTAGGGAAAATGGCAATTTGATACTTTGCACTTGGGATGGAGAAGTTTTTGAATTAGAAAATCCGACAAGTACGGACCCATCCAATATTAAAATTACCAAAATTGCAGATGGTTTATGTGAACCTTTGGGCATTACAATCGTCAATGATGAAGTCTATGTTTTACAACGTTGGGAATTGACCAAATTAACAGATACCAATGGAGATAATATCCTAGATGAATATGAAAGTATTGGTACTTTTGGAAGTAATGGCCAATTTCATGAATGGTCGTTTGGTTTAGTACATAAAGAGGACCACTTTTATATGACAACCGGTATTGCTATGGGGCATGGTGATGAAAACATGCATGTGGATAGAGGAAAGGCCCTAAAAATGGGCATGGATGGTTCTTATGAACATTTGGCTTATGGCTTAAAAGAACCCAATGGAGTGGGCATTGGCCCCGATGGTGAAATCTTTATAACCGATAATGAAGGAGAAGGTCAGCCTGTTTGTAAAGTGTTTCATATTCCAGAATCGGGCAAACCTTTTTATGGAAATAAGTTAGTGGAAGCGGATAATTTACCCGCCGATATTAAAGATGTGCCACCCGTCATCTGGTTGCCACAAAACGAAATCGGCAATTCCCCTTCCCAACCCATTTTGATGAAACATGGCCCTTATGAAGGACAGATGATTCATGGAGAAATCACCCATGGCGGCATCAAACGAGATTTTATAGAAAAGGTAAAAGGACAATATCAAGGAGCTGTATTTCGATTTGTGCAAGGTTTGGAAGTGGGCATTAACAGAATGGAATGGGGACCAGATGGTGCCTTATATGTATCAGGGCTTGGAGGCGCACAAGACTTTGGACACCAAGGACATCAATTTGGTTTAGAACGATTAAGCTATAATGGAAAAGTGCCTTTTGAAATGTTGGCGATTCGTGCCAAATCCAATGGCTTGGAAATTGAATTTACCCAACCTTTGAGAATTGGAGACGGTATGCATCCAAGCGATTATAAAGTACAACAATGGTATTTCTCTTGGTCGGGAGATGAACATTCTAGCCAGCAAAAAAAGGATTTGGAAAATCTGACGATTCGTTCTGTTACCTTATCAGAAGACCGCACCAAAGCCTTTTTGGAATTGGAAGGCATGAAAAAAGTACATGTCTATTATGTGCAATTGCAGCCTACCTTTTTAAGTGACCGTAATGAGCAATTATGGTCGAATGAAGGCTGGTACACTTTAAATGAATTTCCTGATGAAGCAGGAGTTGTAAAACCAGTTACTTATGCTAAATCTCCAAATACCTTAACACCTCCTGAAAAAGAAGCTGGCTGGTCCTTATTATTTGATGGCAGTTCGTTAGATGGTTGGATGAATAATAGTGATTGGACCGTTAATAAGGGTATCTTAGTTCCTCAAAAAACCGAAACCATTTTATCAACCTCGGAATCTTTTGATAATTTTGAATTAGAATTCGAGTGGAACATTACTACTGGTGGAGAAGGCGGTATTTTATTTAATATTCCTGCCAATACGACTGCCCCCCAAGCTTTAGCGGTCTCCCCTAGAATGCAATTGGTTGATGAAAAAGGTAACGAAGATGCTAAAGCCATTAGCAAACATAAATCAGGTGCTAATTACGACATCAGCGCACCTAAATATGTCGTTACTCAACCTTCTGGCACTTATAATACGGCTCGTTTAGTTGTGCATAATTCCCATATCGAACATTGGATTAATGGCATTAAAGTACAGACCTATGAATTAGGTAGTGAAGCATGGCAAGCTAGTTTGTCAGGTACTATTTATGAAAATTCAGCAACTTATGGGCAAACTGCTAGTGGAAAAATTGGGATTTATAGTAAATTGGGAACTTTATCGGTTCGGAATGTTCGGATTCGGGAATTGGATAAGGCTAAGACACACAATGCCCTATAAGACACACAATACCTTATTAATTAGCCACCTCAACTAGCAATTGTGGCAACTTGATAATTCGCATGTGCTTTGCTACCCATCTTACTCCGTAACTATCCCAAGTTTGGGTAGCCGATATTACCTATTTCAGAACAAAAGGTGGTTTTATCTATGGGCATCTCCTAATGAACGTTTATTAAGTTATGGAGAAACGGTTGAATTATTAGAGCCAATTTGGCTTAGAGAGAAAGTAAAAAACAGAATAGAACAATTAAATACTCTTTATCGGTAAACACGACCATTTTTTAACTTAAAAATTCATTTCCTTTGTCTACTTACCAATTCAAAATTAAAATACCAGAAGGGAGACCAGAATATCTCGAAAAAATAATACAGGAGTGGAAAACTATTGTAAGAGAAGAAAGAAATGGAATTTCTTCTGTTTTGCAAGAGCAGATAGCGGATTTATGGAAACTAGAAGAGGCAGCTCCCAAAATTTATTTAGTTCCTTTTAATTGGGACAGTATATTTATTTATGCTCCAATTCAGAACCAGGAAATACTAAAGTTTATAAGAACGTTTATAGCAAATAAATTTCCAGATATAGCTGTTCAAGAAAAAAGGTTTAATGAATTTGATTTAAAGGCCTATGCTATTTTTGATAAAGAAGCCGAATTTAATAAAGAAACAGAATTTACATATAGTGAAGAAGTACTTGTAGCCATCAAAAAAATGGGTGATTGCATTGAGAAGTATTTCTTTGATTTTAATATTCCTGGGGATAATAGAGAAGACATGCATGAATTTAACTGGGATGAGTCATATACTAGTTGGAAAGGACATATTGAATACCGAACAGAAAAAAAAATATTTCCTTACCATCATTATTTTATTACCGTAAATAGAATGTATTCATTTGTTGAATCAGAGTTCTATTATGTTGAATTTGAGGATTTAGATAATTTTAGTGTCTTTTTTGCTTTTAGATTAAGGAATACACCTTTGACTAAAATCAATTCATTTCTAGATTATCATTTCAAGCAAAATTCTAAGGATTTTCTGACCTTTTTAGATAGCAATTTGGTGGAGTACGTTTTCTTGTACAATGAAAAGGTAATTAAAATTGTTGAAAAGTGGTTTCTTAAAAAGGAAAAATTAAAGTCTATTCCCGTAGAAATACAGAACCAATTTGTAGAGGCAAACAGTAATTTAAGAGAATTGGTAGATAAACAAATTACTACTAATAAATGGGAAGACCTAGTTGAAGCTTTTGAAATAAATGAAAGGTATTATCCTATTGGGATAACTCTAAACCAACAACAAACCCGAAAATTCTTCTCATTCCTATATAAAGAGACTAATCGAACAAAGATTCCTTTTCTCTCAGAAAAAGATACAAAAAAACTTCTTAGATATGGCTTAAGTTTCTCAGAGAATCCTAATGGAACGTATTACTTCTTGAGTTTAGACAAAAAAAATAAACCGATACAGATTATTTATTATTGTTTTTCAGAATTAAATGGAAAAACGTTTTCTAAGTACGAAAAGGAATCTATTGCTAAATTTTTGAAATTTAACTTTGAGAATTTTAAAGATATTCCATTACATAAGATTAAAAATTCGATGCGTTCAGATAGGCGACCTAAAAAAATGTACTTTGAAATAAGCAGATATTTACCATTCTAAAGTAGTTAAATGGTAAAGAATTACCATTTAACTACCATTTCACCACTCTTTTGCCATCCTACCCCTTGAAATAGATAACGGCAAATATTGATAAGAGCTTTGCATTGAATTATTATTTAATGCGTTAAAATCTTATCTCATGAAATTAGAGATTTCAAAATTACCACCTTGGGCAAAGGTGGAATTATCAAAAGAAAGCTTAGTTGCTTTTGCCCATTTACTAATAACTGCTAATGGTGTAAAAAAGAAAGATACTTCCGATGAAGAAGAAATTCTAACCATTGAAGAAGCGTCTACTTTTATCAAACTTGCCAAACAAACTTGTTACCAACTCTGTAGCAAAAAAGCTATCCCTCATTACAAACGGAACAAACGTTTGTATTTCAAAAAATCAGAACTCTTAAAATGGCTAGAAGAGGGCAAGCAAGAAGTACAAGAAGAGGACGATAATGAAGTAAGAGCATACCTTCATCGAAAGCAAAAAGAAGGCAGACGATGAGTAGGCTAATGAATCCTTTATTATTAACCAATAAACCTTTTTTCTCACTTATCGAAGCCAACAACCATATTCTATCAACGGATGAACAAGATCATACAGTTCAAGTTGAAATTTATCGAAAAATGTTGGCTAAAGGAGAGAAAAGCACAGCCTACTTGGAAAAAATGAAAGAACGATTAGTAAAAGCAGAATTGAGGCATGACTATACTAAGGCATTAGTTAGCAGATTACAAGGACATGATTTCTTACACATATTTCTGGCATTAGAACGAGCCATTCAAGAAGCGAAAATTCGAGAAAATTGTAAAACAATGTGCCCGAAAAAATATGGGTTTATTATTGAATTCAACCAGTCAGCCGTTGACTGTTTTATCCTTTAAAATATAATTAAAATGATTTCTGAAATATATCAACCGTCCTATGGACGGAATGGAACTGCTATGCCTATTACCAAGGCATTACCGCCAGCAATTCCCATTAATCAACAAGAAAAGAAGAAGGATTCCTTAGTGGAATCCTTCAAAAAACTTGCTCCAATAAGGCAAGCTAACAAAAGATTAGCAGATGCAAGCAATCAACCAGCCATACGCAAATTATGCGGTGTGTTCTGGATGCTCTTTGAACTGCATATTCTTTTTGCAGATACAGGCGTAGGGAAAAGTATTATGGCCGTTGCCATTGCAGATGCCCTCAGTAGAGGAGAATGCTTTTTGAAATTAGATAATGAAAATGAACCTTTAAAAGTACTGATTTATGACTTTGAATTATCGGATAAACAAGCAGAGAAACGCTATTCAGATGACTTGGATGGCACGCCTTATGAATTTAGTGAATATTTATATTACGATACCATTGATTTTATTGCGCTAGATGAACTAGCCAATAATACGAATAGTAAGGTAGATGAGTTATTGTTCGAAAAAATGAAGTACGACATAGAAGACCTAGGGATAAATGTTTTAATGATCGATAACATCACTTTCCTCTGCCAATATACTACTCAAAATACCGATAGTGCGCTACACTTGATGCGACAGCTCAATAAACTAAAAAGAGAGTTAAGTATCTCTATTTTGGTTTTAGCGCATACACCAAAGATTAACCAATCAGAACCTATCACTATTAATCACTTAGCAGGCAGTAAGCACTTATCCAATTTTGCTGATAGTGTATCTGCTATTGGAAAAAGTACTTGGAGTCCAAATGTTCGCTACTGGAAGCAAGTTAAACCGAGTCGAAGTGCAGAATTGATTTATGATATTGATAATGTAATTACTTGCGAATTAGATAAAAAAGATAGCCGTTTTTTGACTTACCATTTTATTGCTAACGACGGAGAACGGGAACACTTAAAAAAGGATGAAGAAAATGATAGACTCAGCCAGATAGCACTTGCTAAGGAGCTTAGAAATCAGGGTAAAAAATTAACGGAAATCGCAGAAGAAATTCTGGGGGATGCCAAGTTAAAAGGCACTATTTCCAAATGGCTGAATAAAGCGTCTTAAAAAGTTTCCATGTTTCTAAGGCAGTCAGATGGAAACTTGGAAACCTTGGAAACGCTGGAAACTTTATTAAAAAATCATTCCATGAAAAATATTTCAATCAACCTTATAGCTCAAAGACTAGGTATTCGCCAAGAGCGAGTAACCTACAAAATAGTACAATTAAATTTAGAGGTACTCGAAAACGAATGCTTGTCTAGGGTAGCCGTTCTCAACCTATTAAATGCCTATGTGCAATCCAAGAAAACGTCCTCGAATACGAAATCGAAGGCAAACCTATTGCTAAATGAATTGCAATCGAATACGTTTTCTATTGTTGAAAAGCCTTATAAACAAAGGGCTAAAGTAGCTACAATGCCTATGTATGCGAAATCGAAAGCGGAAAGTATTCGCACACAAAATTGGTACACCTCATGGATTCAGGAATGTACGCTTTTTGTACACGCACTCTTACAGCCCTTTCAACAATTGGTGCGGCATTCATTAAATACTTGTGTACATTTTTTAGAAAGCGTGCATTTCAAATTTGTGGCATTACTGGTTAGTATTTGTGTACAAATGCACCACTCTGCTCATTGGTTTTATCGAGTCACACCAGAAGATGCCAATTGGTACACCGCTTATGGTTATGCCTTTATGGTAGACTTATTTATTCTAGTCATTACGCTAGAAGGCAAAGTCGCCATTGCCAAAACATTTGCGGTTTTGTGTTTTGTCGCCAATATTTTCTACTTCCAATTTTGGGTACGGTTCGATTACTCTGTAGAAGCCTATACCAATGGCATTTCTTCTGTCTTAATCTCTGGCATTATGGCATTTATCATCTATGCTTATACAGAGTTATTTGTACAATCCAAAAGTACGTCATCCTTAAAAAATAAAGCATTATGAACCAATCAAATAAATTTCTTTTTTCAGAAACCTATATTTCTATACTATTCTTCCTTATCATTATTTGGGTACTCCTTCTTTGGTTATTTCAATACCTGTTTGGAGGGATTCAATTTGAAAAAATACCGAAACAGCAATTAGTTGGTTATTACGGTGTTTCAAAAAAAACGATGGGCAAGTGGATTAAGTATTTCTGTAAAGATTGTATGAATGTCAATAAATACAAGAAACAACGGAAACTAGATTTAGTGGATTATTTCTATATCACTGCTACGCTTGGTAACCCTGATGAATTTCCAATCTACACGAAGCAACGTATTATTGATGAATGTGAAGGAACTTACACTAGTCTACGAAATTCTATTGATACCTATCCAGATAAATTTGGCATTACAGGTGATACCTTTCGATGTTTGCATAAGTTTCCACCAAATATTAGTCAGCAAATTATTCAGCAATATGGTTAGGTAATCTATTCGTAGTCGTTTTCGAGTGCAAATCTTTGAAAACGACTACGATTGCTCATTGTGTTCGTTTTCAATTGCAAAACATTTTATTAAACACCTGTTTTCCAATCATTTATAGGTATTCGATTACGTATTCTTAAAAAAGGTATCCGTCTCCGAAATCGAAAACGTATGCGTATCGAGGATAGTTTGGTGGCCTAGTTTTGGTTTTACCTAAATTGTAGTATTCATATATTTTTTAACAACAAAACTAAATTTCATGACCACAGCAAGAGTCAACAGGGTATCTTTAACAGCAAGAGTTATACCCACCTTAAAAAAAGCCTTAGAGACAGAATCGAGAGAACATGGACAAACCACTTCTAATTATGTCGAGTCCATCTTACTCAACAGAGGTCAAGCTGTTTCCGATGATGATGCTACATCCTTAGATTTCCAACAACAACTGGAGGAATTGCACGCTCAAAATGAAGCTTTAAAGGAAAAACTGGAAACGTATATTCCAGAAGATGATTTAATTCAAGAGCAAGAGGATGCGGTTTATCGAAAGCGGCAGTATCAAGCGAGAATTGATGAATTGACGGCGCATATTGAACGACTTTCTGAAGACCAGCATAATCAAACTATTTCTACTGATGAATATGATGCGATAGTCTTATCAAAATCTACGGTGGAATCAGCAAATCAAGCACTTGAAATTCAAGTTAATGATTTAATCGAGCAGCTACAAGAAGCGAGACAATACGATGAAGAAAAGGATCATCTTCGTATTAAATTTCTTCAATTACAGGAAACCGAAAAATTCTTACGAATAACCAATGAAGATTTAGAAGAAAAGATAGAACAGTTAAAAGAGGAAGTAGAAATCAATGAAGGCGCTATGGATCAATTGGTGTTAATGAATGAAGAAACGAAGGAAAAGTACTCCGCTCAAATCATAGCGTTAGAACAGCCCTTACAAGCTTTTTATAATACGGGATATGATGTTGAAGAAATAGACACTCTAGGCGACGAAATCGAAATGTTACATACTAGAATAGAAGAGTTGGAAGAGCAAACTATAGAAACAGATAAACTCCATAAAGCTGAAATAACTTCTTTAAATGAGTTAATCGAAACACTTGAACTAGAAATTGAGGATATTGAGGTAATTGACCCTGATTATGTTGAGGATTTAAAGCAAAGTATTGCTAACTATAAGACGCAGATTGCCCAATTAGAAGAGCAACTGATTCAAGGTGAGGATGCACTATATTTGGATTTAACTCCTGAGCAGGCTCTTGAAGTAGCAGGCTACTTTGGTAAACTTCGTACAATTTATGAGGGTCGTTCGGATGAGGAATTGGTTTTGGGGGCTTTGTATTGTGGGGTTCGGAATGAGCGGGCTTTTTTGCGGAAGTTGTTGGGGGATTATTTTGAAAAATAACTTATAAAAGGGGCATTTGGTGTTACAGGAGAAAGCTTCTCCCGTAACACCAGTCGATCTATACTTGTTAGTAGACAGTTAAATTTAATTTGTCCTTCTTTAGTCGAATATTTGCCACTCAATACGACTGGGATTATTATCTGCTTCATTTTCTATAGACTTACCTAGATTTTTCATATAATTATATGCGAATTTCTCAATCCCAATGTCAATTTATTGCTTGACATGTGTTATTTCATGAATCCACCAGAAAAAATTTAATAGTGCAATTTAATACTCAAAGACCCAAATTTTCTATTTTTTGAAGAGGTAAAATAGACACTTGGATTAAGTTATATTTTCCAAACTGAATACCGCCAAGGGAAAGCTATATTAGATAGCATTGCTAAATATGTTGATCATACCTATTTTAAACAATCAACAGCAATTTTGTCTAATATCTAAAATCCACACGGAATCATTCGATTTTAGATATTGGCCCTATGGTGAAAAGTTTGGGAGAATAATGAGGCTTCAACTTTAACTCAATAGAAGATTCGTTGACACAATTCAGACTTTAATAGCAGTTATTTTTCTGATGACATTTATTTTATCCAAATGAAGGTTAAAAAGGATTTAATTATGAAAAAAAATAATTTTTAGTAAATAGTTTTTAGTACCTATTTTCTCGAATCTAATTTCTCTTAAAGTTTAATCTGTGTATCCTTTTGTGTAAACCAACAAAAAAAGCCTTACATTTCTGCAAGGCTTTAATTTTTTATAACTGATTAACAATCAACTAGTTATTTAATGTGATCTGGCTGGGGCTCGAACCCAGGACCCTTTGATTAAAAGTCAAATGCTCTACCAACTGAGCTACCAAATCAACTTATTTAGTTCGCTTTTAAAAGATTTTGTAGCTTTCTTCAAAGCTATCTTTCAATTGCGAGTGCAAATTTACAACCTTATTTTATAAATGCAAGGGATAATAATTACTTTTTTTCAATTTTATATAAAAAAAATTATTTTATACGTATTCCTTAAACCATATATCAAAAAATAACAATATTTTATCGTTTAATAAATTGCTTTGATAATACACCTCCATCGGTCAATACTTCTAGCACGTAAACGCCACTCGTCAAATTACTTATCGCCAATTCTTTCGTAAAATACTGATTAACAATCAATTGTCCTAAAGTATTATATACTCGAATTTGCCTTGGTTTCACAGCAATATCTAATTGTACCCTTAATACTTGGTCAACAGGATTCGGTGAAATGGCAAAATATTGGTAATCTGCTAAATTTTGGGTATTGGTCAGTTGTTGTCGTAAATCGGTTTTAAAAAAAGTAAGACCGCCTCTAAAATTACCAATCGCCATTTCTAAAAATCCATCTTTGTCTATATCTGCAAAAGTAGGATGAATCTCGCCGCCTACTTTAACATTACCAAAATTCGTGTTCGTTTGAGTGAACGTACCGTTTAGATTTCCATCAAGATTATCATAAACTAATATTTTTCCGATTTCATTTCCTACATATAATTGGTAGTTGCCTTCCATTTCTAAGACTGTTGGCACGCTGTAGCCTGTTACTTGGTTAATTTCTCTAGTATCTACTTTTCCAAAAAAATTATTGGTCGGATCTTCTGGAAAAATTGGATTATTAGTTGTTCCTATATTTTCAAAATAATTTAGATTACCATTTCTTTCCCCAATAACTAAATCGGCTAAACCATCTCGATTCATATCTATAATTTGAGGACGACTCGATTGTCCGACATCTATATTTTGATAACCAAAAGTGGCAGTATTAAACTGAAAAGGCTGCCCCTCCCCTGCCCTATTTTCGGCATAAAATAAATTACCAAACGCTTCTCCTATTAAAGCATCCAAATCTCCATCACCGTCTAAATCACCGAAGGTTGGCGTAAAACGCCAGGAATTTTGACTAAATACGTTTAAACCAAATAAATCATCATTCTTTAATTCATATTTGGGACTAGTTGGCGTACCAATATTTTCATATAAATAGACTCTGGCATTCCGATTGCCCCCTGGTACAAAAAAACTTTTATTGCCAACGACCAAATCTTGCAAACCATCTTGGTTATAATCTACAAATACGGGTTGGGCGCCCGTTCCATAATCTATCATGTCTTCTGTAAATAAATCTTTTTGGCGCAATTCAAAGACTGGATTTTCATTCGTCCCTGTATTTTCATAAAACCACGCTACTTCATAAGTTTCACCAATATCATTCCCTAAATTAGGCGCAGTTAATAAATCTTTAATGCCATCATTATTCACATCCAAATAAAAAGCTGCGGGGAATAATGGAATATCAGTTGGAACATTATTACTAGGAAAAGCAATGTCTTGACTCGTCATAAATGCGGCTTTAGCCGTTCCTCCATTTACTAGCAAATTCAAATTGGTAAACGATATATCGCCTAAAATAATTTCTTTATCCCCATCATCATCCATATCTAAGGTCAATAAAGTCGAGCCCGCATGTAGGCCATTTCTAGGTTCACTTGCCCTAAAATTTAAGGCGCACTCCTCTGGATTAGTACTTAAATCAACTTCTTTGGTAATTCCACTTTCAAAAAATTTCCCCCAACATCTATCTGCTACAATAAAGTCCAAACTATCCTTGCCAAACCCTTTTTCTATAGATTGATTATCGTACAATTCAACAATCCCTCCTGCCACATTAAAAGTCACTATATCCAAATCGCCATCGCCATCAATATCATCGATAGCAGGATAATCAACACTACTGACATATAAATTATTATTGCCACTGCTTCCTGGATAATAGATAATGTTGAATTGTCCCCCTTGTAAGTTATTTTGGCGAAAAGCAATTCGGTTATTCTCATTATAATATCCCGTATAGACTTCTACTCCTGGAATACCTGGGGTACTGGAATAAGCAAAAATATCCTGAATTCCATCCCCATTATAATCTCTTAGCAAGACCCATTCAATTAAATTAGGAAAATTAACTTCATATTCAGGGGCATAGCGGTAATCTACTTGATTGGGTGTTCCTCCATTTAAATAAGTCAAACTTAGCCCACCTATTTTATCATAAATATATAGGTCTTGAATACCATCATTATTTAAATCTACTTCCGAAAATTGGGGCGAACTCAAACCACCAACGGTCGCTTCTTTTAAAGTTGTTCCATTATGAATAAATTCAGGATAGAGTCGTTCAAATGACTGCGCATTGATAGTAAATAGACCATTGCATAACAAAAAAATAAGGAGCAAAGTATTTTTATATTCCAATTCTTAATTTTTTTAGGTTAAACTATATCACTTGAAAAGATACAAATTTTATAGCTGTTGGGTTTAATTATTCCTCTTGCCAGCCGACATATCTTTAATATTTTATTCAAACCAAAATAATAATGCACTATTTTTTGTCTCAATTTATATTTTTAATTTCCTTTTACTAACTTACTGCGATTAAGTCTATATGACTTTTTAAGCCCTTAATCTTGTAAATCTTATAAAAATCTTGTCATCCTGTACCTATGGAAGAAAATAAAATTATCGAAAATAAAGAATTGAATATTTGGGAAGCCTTAATCCCTGTCATCGCATTAGTTGGCATATTAGCCTATAATGTATTAATCTATGGTGATGATGCATTGAGTGGGTCAAACCAATTTGTTTTATTATTAGGTGCTGCTGTCGCCGCTATCGTTGGGTTTAGAAACAAAGTTAGTTATGAAAAAATGATAGATGAAGTTGGCAATAATTTTAAATCTACCACAGGCGCCATTCTCATTTTATTATTTGTGGGCGCTTTAGCGGGAACTTGGTTGATTAGTGGCATTATTCCTACATTAATTTATGGTGGGTTAAAGATATTAAGTCCTTCTATTTTTTTACCTGCTACGGTCATTATTTGCGCCATCATTTCCATAGCAACGGGTAGTTCTTGGACGACTTCCGCTACAGTAGGTATTGCTTTAATTGGGATTGGAGGGACGATTGGATTTCCATTAGGGATGGTTGCTGGTGCAGTACTCTCTGGTGCTTATTTTGGAGATAAAATGTCGCCACTTTCCGATACGACCAACTTGGCCCCTGCTATGGCGGGTGCAGAATTATTTTCGCATATTAAATACATGACTTACACGACCGTACCAACCATTTTAATCACCTTGATTATTTTTACCATTATTGGCTTGACTAGAGAGACAACTGGTACCGCTGATACTGCCGAAATTTTAGCAGCCATTGATGCTAGTTTCAATATTAATGGCTGGCTATTATTAGTACCATTAACAGTTATTCTATTAATCGTTAAGAGAACAAAACCTGTTGTAGCTTTATTAGCAGGTAGTTTATTAGGTGGACTTTTTGCCATCATTTTCCAACCAGATATTGTTGCTAAAATTGGTGGTTCAGATATTTTAACTTTTGAATCTGCTTATAAAGGAATTATGAATGCCTTAACAGTCGATACCGCAGTAGAGACCAGTAATGCTACCTTAAATGACTTATTTACAGCTGGGGGTATGAAAGGAATGTTAGGTACGATTTGGTTAATTATGTGTGCGATGGTTTTTGGTGGTGTGATGGATGCCATTGGTGCTTTGGCTAGAATTAGTAGGGCCTTATTATCCATGGCTGATTCTGTTTTTGGCCTTTTTGCTAGTACCGTAGCTAGTTGTTTAGCATTAAACTTAACTGCCTCTGACCAATATTTAGCGATTGTCGTACCTGGTAAAATGTTTTCTAAAGCTTATGAAGAAAAGGGACTGGCTCCCGAAAATCTAAGTCGTACGTTGGAAGACGCTGGCACCGTAACTTCTGTATTAATACCTTGGAATACTTGTGGTGCTTATCAAGCTGGTGTTTTAGGCGTTTCAGTAGCAGACTATTTTGTCTATGCTATCTTTAATTATATAAGTCCGTTTATGACTTTATTATTTGCTGCTTTTCATATTAAAATTAAGCAATTAGCGGATAAAAATTAGTAGTCAAATAAATTTTGATTTCAACTTAAAAAAGGGGAGGTAGCTTTCAAATAGCACCTCTTTTTTTAAGTTATTCATAAGTAATAAAATCAGCTATAAATAAAAAAAATACATTAATAATTAATGCTCAACAAAAAAAATAACAACATATTTTTAAAATATTTAATAAGTTTATTTTTAGCGTATGCCGCCTATTTAAATCTTAGTGACTTTCCCGAAGTACTCCCGTCAAAAAAAGGCAGTTCAATAAATAAAAAGCATTTTATAAGTATAGATTATTGATAATCAAAAAATTATACTTATATTTATAGTGATAAAAGTAGAATTTTAAGAGAAAACTATACAAAACACCTTATATTAAGTCTGTTAATATTTTCCAGAAATCTTCTCTTAATTTCTCTTCCTCATAGACTGCAAAATTTATTTTATCGTACTCTATTTTAAATTAAAACAATTACAAACATGGTTAACATTGTTGACGCTTTAAAAGGATATGTAACTTCAGAGTTAGTATCCAAAGCAGCCAGTATGCTTGGCGAAGATGCTAGTGGCATTACTAAGGCTGCATCTGGTTTAATTCCGACTATTTTAGGAGGATTGTTAAGCAAATCTACTGACACTAGTGCTTTTGGGAACATTTTTAGTTCCCTTCAAGATAAGCAAAATGACGGATGGATGGATAATCTTGGTGGATTAATTGGAGGTGGAAATTTAGCACAGAACGACCCGAAGGATATTGCAGGTGGCTTAATGGGGAGTCTTTTTGGTAGTAAAGTTGGTGGTATTCTTGACTTAGTTAGTTCTGTAGCAGGGATTAAGAAAAGTTCTTCTTCAGGCCTATTAGGAATGGTCGGACCTTTAGTAATGAGCTATCTTGGTAGAAAAATTAGAAAAGAAGGCTTAGATGCTTTTGGATTAAGTAAATTTTTAGGTGGACAATCAGCCAATATTATGGCTGCTTTACCTGACGGTATGGGCGACTTGATAGGTTTTGCCAAAAATACTGGCGGAAGTATTGGATCTACTGCTAGAGAAACAGTCTCTAAAGCAGCTCAGCATGTAGAGAGTGGTTCTAATGGTGGTGGTAATAAATGGTTATGGCCTTTATTATTAGCGGCTTTAGCTGCTGGTGCTTTCTATTTCATGAGGGGCTGTGAAACGCCAGAAGTGCCTAATGTAGATGTTACAGAGCAATTAGACAAAGTGAAAGATGCGGCAGGTGATGCAGCAGAAAAAGTTACAGATGTAGCAGGCGATGCGGCAGGTGCAGTTGTAGATGCAGCAGGCGATGCGGCTGAAAAAGTTACAGATGTGGCAAGTGATGCAGTAGATGCAGCGGGTAATGCTGTTGGTGCATTAGGTACTTTTTTCAAGAGAAAATTAGCCAATGGTGTTGAATTAAATATACCTGAAAATGGTATTGAGTCACAAATTGTTAATTTCATAGAAGGAAGTAATGCTATTGACAAAACTACCTGGTTTGACTTTGATAGATTAACTTTTGCTACAAGTAGTGCTAATCTAGATATGGATAAATCAGGTGAGCAACTCAACAACATTGCTGAAATCATGAAAGGTTACTCCAATGTTAAGGTTAAGATTGGTGGATATACTGATAATACAGGTAATGAAGCAGCTAATATGACTTTATCTCAAAATAGAGCAGATGCGGTTAAGGCTGCTTTAGTTGTTAAGGGCATTGCTGCGGATAGAATAGAAACGGAAGGTTACGGTATCGCTCACCCTATTGCTGATAATGCGACGCCAGAAGGTAGAGCGAAAAATAGAAGAATTGCACTTAGAGTAGATGCGAAGTAATAAATAGTTTGCAGTAGGCAGTCAACAGTAGGCAGTTCTGCTTACTGCAAACTGCCTACTGTTAACTTTTATATAATCATCCCTGCTGCTACTGTATTATTGGTGCCTTCATCAATCAAAACAAAACTACCTGTAATTCTATTCCTACGATAAGTGTCCATAAATAAGGGTTTAGTTGTTCTTAATACAACCCTTCCAATATCATTCATTCCGATATTCGTATCTTCTGTATTTCGATGTAAACTATTAATGTCTAATTTATATCGAATCTCTTTGACTATACATCGAGCATCTTGCGAAGTATGCATGATGGTATATTTTCCTCTAGGCTGTAGTGGTTTATCTGAAAACCAACAAATCATTGCATCCACATCTTGCCCTATATCAGGTACATTATTTTCTCGTACAATCATCCCTCCTCTACTCAAATCTAAGTCATCTTCTAGCAGCATCGTAACCGACATAGGTGGGTGTGCTTCTTCCAACTCTCCATCGAAGGTTTCTATCTTCGCAATTTTAGTCGTAAATCCAGATGGCAAAATCATGACCGCATCTCCTTTCTTAAAAACACCACCTGCTATTCGTCCAGCATAGCCTCTATAATCATGAAATTCATCTTTATATGGTCGAATAACATGTTGTACAGGAAAACGACAATCAATAAAATTATGGTCGCTACCAATATGTACGTTTTCCAAATAATACATCAATGTCGTACCATCATACCAAGGGGTGTTTTCTGAACGCTCTACCACATTATCGCCCATCAAAGCTGAAATTGGAATAAAATGCACATCTTTCACATCCAATTTAGAAGAAAATTGAGAAAATTCTTCCTTAATCGCATTATACGCCTCCTCACTATAATCCACTAAATCCATCTTATTTATACAAACCACTAAATGCGGAATTTGTAATAAAGAAGAAATAAAAGCATGCCGACGAGTTTGCTCAACAATCCCGTTTCGAGCATCTATCAAAATCAAAGCAACATTAGCCGTAGAAGCGCCTGTTACCATATTCCGAGTATACTCAATATGTCCTGGTGTATCTGCAATGATAAATTTACGCTTTGGCGTCGCAAAATAACGATAGGCTACGTCAATCGTTATTCCCTGCTCTCTTTCCGCTTTCAGACCATCTGTCAATAAAGCTAAATTAACCCCTTCTTCTCCTCTTCGCTCACTCGTTGCTTTGATTGCTTCATATTGATCTTCGAAAATAGATTTACTATCGTATAATAATCGCCCAATAAGCGTACTTTTTCCATCATCTACACTTCCAGCCGTTGTAAATCGCAATAATTCTGTTGATTGCTCTATATCACCCATAAGTTGATTTTTTGCATCTGATACCGCTTGTCCTTTCATCTTTTAATTTTTTAAAAAAAATTCAGAAGCGAGAAGTCAGACCGTTTTCTATTAAAACTGTCAGAAGTCAGATTATTCGTTAAATCTGACTTCTGACAGTCCCGATAGTTTATCGGGATAATTTTCGGTCTGTCATCTGACCTCTCTTTAAAAATATCCTTTCTTCTTTCTATCTTCCATTGAAGTTTCTGAACGTTTGTCATCTGTTCTACCGCCTCTCTCTGTCATTCTTGTGGTAGAAACTTCTTGTATGATTTTTTCTAAATTATCTGCATCAGATTCCCAAACCCCTGTACAAGTAATATCCCCAATCGTTCTACATCGAACCATCATTTCTACTACTTCCTCATTCGCTCTTTTTTGAATAATCGGGGTATCTGCTAATAAAGTGCCATCTCTTTTGAATACTTTTCGCTTGTGCGCAAAATATAAACTTGGTAATTCTACTTCTTCAATGGCCAAATATTGCCAAACATCTAATTCCGTCCAGTTGCTAATAGGGAATATTCGGAAATGCTCTCCGTATTGCTTTTTACCATTAAAGATATTCCACAACTCTGGTCGTTGATTTTTTGGGTCCCATTGCCCAAATTCATCTCGATGAGAAAAGAAACGTTCTTTGGCTCTTGCTTTTTCCTCATCTCTTCTGGCTCCGCCCATTGCTGCGTCGAATTTGCCTTTTTCCAACTCATCTAGTAACACTGCCGTTTGTAGGCCGTTTCGACTCGCATTAAATCCTTTTTCTTCTCGTACCGTTCCATTATCAATCGCATCCTGTACAGAACCTACGATTAATTTAGCACCTATTCTTGCCACTAAATTATCTCTATATTTAATGGTCTCCTCAAAATTATGTCCCGTATCTACATGCAATAAAGTAAATGGTATTCTTGCAGGATGAAAAGCTTTCATCGCTAAATGCACCATTAAAATAGAGTCTTTACCGCCAGAAAACATTAAAACAGGCTTCTCAAATTGAGCAGCGACTTCTCTTAACACGTAAATAGATTCTGCTTCTAATTCTCTTAAATGATTTAATTGATAGTTCATTTTATGATCTGTTGCTACCTATTTTATTAATAGGTATTTCAATAAATTTAATTAAAAGTTTCCTTCAAAATTACACATTTGATGCATAAGTAATTAATGGAAAGATATATTCAACTATTTCTTGTACCGATGCTTCAATGTTTTTGTTTGCTGTTTTTATAGTTAATGCTGGATTTTCTGGTGCTTCATAAGGCGCATCAATCCCCGTGAAACCTTTAATTTCTCCTTTTCTAGCTTTTTTATACAATCCTTTGACATCTCTTGCTTCGCAGATTTCCAAAGGCGTATCAATGAAAATTTCAATAAAATCAGCCGCGCCAACTATCGTTGCTGCTTTTGCTCGAATAGCTTTTGTGGGGCTAATAAAAGAGTTAATGGTAATTACGCCGCTCTGTAAATACAGTTTAGCTATCTCTGCTATGCGTCGAATATTTTCTGCTCTATCTTCTGGACTGAAACTCAAATTATTATTAATACCCGACCGAATATTATCGCCATCTAATACTTGTGCAAAAAAACCTTCATTATGCAGTTTTCGTTCTAAATGTTGTGCAATGGTACTTTTTCCCGATCCAGATAGCCCTGTTAGCCACAATACTTTACTCCGCTGACCTAGTCGCTGTTCTCTATCTGAACGCTGTAATAACCTATCGAAAATTGGATGTATGTTTTCTGTCATAATTATTCATTGGATAACAAATAGAAAGGTAAACGACTGTCAATTTAAATTTTAAAAATTGTAAATCGTGTACACTAAACTGTGTACCGTTTTAGTAATAAGTCGCAAAAGTATAAATAGTTGTATCCAAAATCTACTTATTATCTAAAATTTTTTAAAGGTCGATTTGGATATATGTTGATATGTAGATACATCAAAAAGATGAAATTAAGCTATTTTTCAATTGATATTTTAGTAAAAAAGAAAATAACGTACCCCATAGGATAATTTTATAATATTGAGAAGATTTATCTTTATTCTTTAAATAAAAAAGGTAACAATGTAATTAACCCTACGTTTCTTTTTACATTGAATAATCATAAGCTAAAGATAAAGATAAAAAATTGAGTGAATCATATCAGTACATGAACTTCATCCTTTTTTTATCTATCTTTGAATCCTTTTTACTAAAATCTTAAAAACTAGGAAAATGCCCTATTTATTTACATCTGAGTCTGTGTCTGAGGGACACCCAGATAAAGTTTCTGACCAAATTTCAGATGCTATTATTGATGCATTTTTAGCCCAAGACCCTGATTCTAAAGTAGCTTGTGAAACCCTTTGTACGACAGGTTTAGTAGTTGTTGCAGGAGAAGTACGCTCTAAGGCTTATGTTGATGTTCAGAAAACTGTTAGAGCAGTTATCAAAAAAATTGGCTATACGAAATCTGAATATCAATTTGATGCTACTTCTTGTGGCGTTATTTCTGCTATCCACGAACAATCTGCGGATATTGCCCAAGGGGTAGATGTTGGAAAAAACGAGGAAGACCAAGGCGCAGGTGATCAAGGAATGATGTTTGGTTATGCAACCAACGAATCAGATAATTATATGCCTTTAGCTTTAGATATTTCTCATAAATTATTACAGGAATTGGCTGCTATCCGTAAGGAAGGCAAAAAAATGAAATACTTAAGACCTGATTCTAAATCTCAAGTAACGATTGAATATTCAGATGATAATACACCTTTAAGAATTGATACGATTGTGGTGTCTACACAACATGATGATTTTGCAACCGAAGCAAAAATGTTGGCAAAAATTAACAAAGATGTTAAAAAAATCTTAATTCCTAGAGTTAAGAAACAGTTGCCAAAACGTATTCAAAAATTATTCAACAAAGATATTACTTATCATATCAATCCTACTGGCAAATTTGTTATCGGTGGTCCTCACGGAGATACAGGTTTAACAGGTAGAAAAATTATCGTAGATACTTACGGTGGTAAAGGCGCTCACGGTGGTGGTGCGTTCTCTGGTAAGGACTCTTCTAAGGTTGACCGGTCTGCGGCTTACGCAACACGTCATATTGCGAAGAACTTAGTAGCAGCAGGCGTAGCAGACCAAGCATTAGTACAAGTTGCTTATGCTATTGGTGTCGCAAAACCAGTTGGTATTTTTGTGGATACTTACGGAACTAGCAATGTTGATAAAACAGATGGAGAAATCGCTAAGATTGTTGATGAGTTATTTGATTTACGTCCAGCGGCTATCGTTAAGAAATATGGTTTAAAAAATCCTATTTTCTCTGAAACAGCAGCTTATGGTCACATGGGAAGAGCATGTGGTACAAAGACCGTAAATGGTAAAACTTATAAGACTTTCCTTTGGGAAAAATTAGATATGGTAAAAGCTATTAAAAAAGCTTTTAAGTAATCGTAATCATCTAAATTTACAAAATTGAAGCACATAAATCTTAGCTTTAAAAGTTAGGATTTATCATTTATAGTGTATAAAGCCCTAAAGCATTCAATTGAATACTTTAGGGCTTTTTTAGTATCGTTAATTTCCCTACCTTCATGCTTCACTAAAAAGGAAAGTCCACTATTAATGCAAGGTCAATCTACTAGATTTCAATTAAAATTAAAAAAAGTCATTTACATTACGATGGCTTGGTTGGGTATAAGTCTTTTTCAAGTCTTATACGACTATTTAATTGTAATTAGCTATACCGATAACCCTGAATTATTTCGGCTACCCAAAGTATTAGCGGCTACCGTCTTAATAGCTATTATTGCAGGTATTATAGGAGGCATTTTTATTGTCAATAAAATAGAACCTTGGCTTAGAAGCTTACCTTTTTGGAAAGCATTGATTTTACTCCTAGGATTTTATACCCTTAGTGCTTTTGTATTAATGGCATTCGGTTCTTTATTATACCAATCTCTTGTTCTTCAAACAGGTCTATTTCATCCAACGACTTTTGCTGAAGTTAAAAATTTTCTAACAGGACTAGATTTCATCAAACTCTTTATTTCATGGGGATTAATTTTCTTTGGTACGATTATCTCTATCATGATTTATGATAAATACGGACCTGGTAATTTTAGAAATTTATTATTAGGTCGATACTTTCACCCAAGGTCTGAAGAACGTATTTTTATGTTTCTAGACCTTCGTTCTTCTACCACTATCGCAGAAAAGTTAGGTAATCGTAAATATTTCCAGTTTCTACATGATTTCATCAATGACGCAACTGATCCGATTTTATATACTAAGGGGGATATTTATCAATATGTTGGAGATGAAATCGTCATCAGTTGGACTATGCCGAATGGCTTGCAAGTAAACAATTGTATTAACTGCTTTTTTGACATCCAAGCAGCTATACAAGCAAAAAGTCAATATTATACAAAAGAATACGGTTATATTCCAGAATTTAAGGCAGGATTACATTTTGGTTCCGTCATTTCGGGAGAAATTGGTTTGGTCAAAAAAGAGATTGCTTTTTCTGGCGATGTGCTAAATACGGCTAGTCGCATTCAAAGTGAATGCAATAAACATCAATTGGATTTACTCTTGTCGGATGAGCTAGTAAATTTATTAAACTTGCCAAATAATCATGAAGTGAAAAGTATCGGAAAAATCCAATTACGAGGAAAAGCCGAAGAGGTCGGATTGAGTACAATTACAAGAAAATAGTAATAACCTGAGGTAAATACCTTTATTGCTCTTTGAATAGTATCTACACAAAAATAGAATTGGCAAGTTTACTCAAAACCTGCCAATTCTATTTTCACTTAGTAAATTGGTCGCTATCTTTAAATAAAGAATCAACAAAAGCACGCTTATTAAAAATCTGTATTTGCTCAATTCCTTCTCCTACCCCTAAATATTTAATCGGCACTTTAAATTGGTCGCTAATCCCAATCGCCACGCCTCCTTTTGCTGTTCCATCTAGTTTTGTTAATGCTAGTGCAGTTACCTCCGTCGCATTCGTAAAATGCGTTGCTTGCTCAATGGCATTTTGGCCAGTTGTCGCATCTAGAACTAATAATACTTCATGTGGGGCGCTCGCCATTCTTTTACTAATTGAGCGTTTGATCTTTGTCAACTCACTCATTAAGTGCTTCTTAGTATGTAAACGTCCTGCGGTATCAATAATCGCTACATCACAATCATTATCAATGGCATATTTTACGGTTTCATAAGCTACTGCCGCAGGATCCGTATGCATTCCCTTTTCATAAAAATCACATCCAACTCGTTCTGCCCAAATACCTAATTGGCTAACTGCTGCTGCTCTAAAGGTATCTCCTGCTCCTAAGACCACTTTTCTACCTTGTTTGACATATTGGTTCGCAATTTTTCCAATAGTCGTGGTCTTCCCCACACCATTTACGCCTACTACTAGAATAATACTTGGCATGCTTTCCCCAGGAGGGTCAAAAGATTCGAGGTCTTGCGTATTATTTTCAGAGAGCAATGCGACTATCTCGTCCCGTAAAATCTCATTCAGCTCAGAGGTATTAATATACTTATCTCGTTCAACCCTAGCTTCTATTCGGTCAATTATCTTAATCGTTGTGTCTAACCCTACATCTGAAGAAATTAGTACTTGCTCTAATTCATCTAGTACCTCAATATCTACTTTTGACTTCCCTGCAATAGCCTTAGACATTTTGGAGAGAAAACTTGTTTTTGTTTTCTCTATGCCTTTATCTAATTCTTCTTCTTTCTTTTTGCTAAAAAACTTCTTGAAAAAACTCATTTAAAACGGTTGACGGTTCATGGTTGATGGTATGCGATTATACGCAATACAGCCTCCAACCCAAATAATAATAAATAATCTGCAAAATAACAGACTTTAAGCAGAAGTGTAAGGGCGAAGTTAAGGTTATTCCACAATTATCGACTAGTTATAGGTTTCAACCTATTAAACATAACGCTATTAACTAATGTATATAAATGCAAAGAGGCTTTTCTTTACTAAAAAAGAAAAGCCTCTTTGGCTAAAAATTTATCGCTCGTTTTTACTTATAATAAATGGCTGTTAGGTCGCACTGAATGCGCAACGATTAAAAATCAAAGCCATTCAGCAAAATAAATTATTTTGCGTCAGCGAAAAATTCTTTCACTTTGTCTTTGTGAATCATCTGTTGCTTGTAAGTGTATTTCCCTGTTTTAGGGTCCTTAATACTCTTTACAACTTTAACAAAATTACGACCAGAACCTGCGTTAGCGGCACGCTGGGCAACTCTTGCGTTCTTACTGACTTTAGCCATGTTATAAGCAGTTTTTTATTATTAGAAAAAGGATTTACCCAAATTTAAGGGAAATCTCAGACTATTTCTTAAATAGAAGAAAAAAAATTAGGTTAAAGTTAATTTTTTCGTTAAATCAACTTTAAAGATAGCCTACTTAATTTCTCTGTGAAGTGTTACTTTTTTCAGTACATTATTGTATTTCTTCAGCTCTAAACGCTCAGGTGTATTTTTTCTATTCTTTTGCGTCACGTAACGAGACGTCCCTGGCTGACCAGAAGTTTTATGTTCTGTACACTCTAATATAATTTGATTTCGATTACCTTTCGATTTTTTTGCCATTTTCTTAGTGATTGGTGACCCACCCGCATACCGCAGTCGGGCTGATTAGTAATTAGTGATTAGTTTTAACTACATCCAATTCTAATCGCTAATAAAAAATGATTTATTTTAATTTCACGCCTGTGTCAACGCCTTTCATCTCCAACTTTGTCAAGTATTCGAAGATACCTAATTTATTGATTGTACGCATTGCACTAGTTGACAACTTTATAGTTACCCACTTATCCAATTCAGGAATATAATAACGCTTCTTGTGCAAGTTCGGTAAAAAACGACGCTTCGTTTTTCTGTGAGAGAAAGATACGTTATTTCCTGCTATAGGACGCTTTCCCGTCAATTGACATACTTTAGACATAACTGTATTTTTTAAATTAATTAGTCATTGGTCATCGGTCAAAAGTCATTTGTTTCTAGTGATTCACTAGTGACTAATGACTAATATACAAATAACTTAATTTCGTGACTTCGACAGGGCTCGAACCTGTAACCTCCTGATTCGTAGTCAGGGACTCTATCCAGTTGAGCTACGAAGCCATTTTTATTTATCTATTTCAAGGAATATTTGCAAAAACAAAGGCATAAATAGCCCCTAGCTTTTTTGCGAGTGCAAAGATAAGGGTTTTATCTAATAATGAAAAGGGGGAATTTAGATTTTTTTGATTATTAGTCAAATTTCTATTTCTATTAGGATAAAATGACTATCAAAATCATATTGGAGTGCTATCACTTTAATTTTAGGCCTATTTTTCTTTGAAAATAGTCTCCTTTTATTTTGAAAATATATAGTTTTTGGAAAATTATTAGGGATTCAGATTTTTTTCCTGACTTTCTAATTACCTAAAAAAGGCAGGATAGTGATAAATAAATTATCTTTTGCATATAAAGTCACTAGGAAGCAAACATTTGTTACAGGGAGTAAATAATGGTAATCTTAGTAAGCTTACCTTTGTACTAACTAAATTTGCTAAAATAAAATCCAGTAATAAATTTAGATATTACTCAAATTAGCAAAACATCTAGTTTCTGATTAAATTTGTATTGCTTTTTTACCCACTTAACACATAACTACTTTTCCTCCAGAAATGTAAACCCTCTACTTATATACTATCACAATAGTAAAACCAAATATATGGGTACTGTAACTAATTCAGCATTAAGTGTTTTAGTCGTAGAAGAAGATGAGTATTTTATTTTACATTTAACCGCTTTAATTGAAGCTATCGGTTACCCTGTAATACATGTAGTTCGCAATCAAACAGAAGCACTTTCTGCCATTTCTCATTTCTTGCCAGACTTAGTTGTTATGGGGCTTGATAGTCCCGAAAAGAAGCTACTTTTCAAATATGCTCAAACATTAAAAAACAGAACCCCTCCAATTCTATTCATCACCAATTTTAATAAAATCTCTTTATATTCTAATCCAAAAATTGGCACTCAAGCCACTGAAGAAAATATTAGAAAAGCAATTAAACAAAAAATGACTACATTAAACATACAACAACGTGTAGGCAATAATATCTTTAAGTATAATGGCTTTTTATTTTTCGCAAAAAAGGGAATTTTTGATAAGACAAAAATAGCAGATGTACTATACTTTAAGGCGGTAGACGACTATGCCTTGATTTATACAGAAGAAAAGGCGGTCACTATTTTTACTGGATTAAAAGAACTCAAAGAACTCTTAAAAAAAGATTTATTTGTTCAAATTCATCGAAGTCATCTCATTAACGCTCGAAAAAATATAGCTACCGACTTGGAGAACAATAACATTTATATTAATGATAAATATATCGTTCCCCTTAGTAGAAGACTTAAAAAGGAGGTACTAGACTGGTTTAGAAGTAAAAGCATTCCCATCCCTTCACAGTTTTGATAAAATGTTTTCGACAATCTCTGTTGGTTGCAAAGCAATATCTACAGTAAAAGCATTTGCTGGAATTTCCAAGGCATCAAATTGAGATTGCAATAGGGAAGCAGGCATGTAATGATTTTCCCGTTGATTTATTCGAGCTAGAATCATTTCAAAATCTCCATTTAAAAAAATCCACTTAGGCAAAGTAGTCAACCCTTTTTCTAAGCTTATACGATATTTTTCCTTCAAAGCTGAGCAAGTAATAATTGCCCCTTTTTGCTTCAATTGTTGCTTGGCTAACTCATTCAAATTATCCAACCACGGCGCTCGGTCTTCATCATTTAAAGGGTTTCCCGCTTTCATTTTTTCCACATTTTCTATTGGATGAAAATCGTCCGCATCAAAAAAGGGTAAGTCCAATTTTTTCGCTAATAATTCACCAATAGTACTTTTACCACTACCAGAAACGCCCATAATGAAGATTATTTCATTTTTCATACGCCTAATTTTTTGGCAAAAATAATGCTTTTATAAAAAAAACGAGCCACTAGAAAATAGCATTCCCAGCAGCTCGTTTTGTTTTCATTCCTTATTTCTATTTATTAAAAACTGTTTATAGGGTAATAATTGCGTCAGCATTACCATCTGGATCTGCATTAACTGTTCCATTAGTACTTGCTGGTGTTCCTCTCATTAATAAGACTCCAGCAGCATGAGGACATGCCATGGAAGTACCACTAATCGTATTATATCCACCATCTTTCCAAGTTGATTTAATTGCTACCCCAGGGGCGCAATAAGCCACCGCTGAACCGAAATTGGAAAAAGAAGCAAAGTTATCATTAACGTCCATTGCTGAAATAGAGAAAACATTATCCGTAGCAGAAAACCCGCCTGCTCGAGCAGGAGAATGATTATTAGCATCATCTGACTCATTTCCAGCAGCTAAAGCAAAAATAACTCCGCTACTAGCTGAAGCATCAATAACAGCTTGGTCAAGGGTGGCAGAAACGCCTCCTCCTAAACTCATATTAGCTACTTCCCCAGATTGACCATTTGCTGCAACATGATCAATTCCAGCAATAACGCCAGAAGTAGAACCTGAACCACGAGCGCCTAATACTTTAACGGGTATTACCGTCGCACCAGCAGCTACCCCAATGACTCCGATGTCATTATTGACAGCAGCAATAGTTCCCGCAACGTGAGTACCATGACCATTGCCATCATTTGTTCCTGCATCTTTTCCTTTTGTAAAGGCAGAGAAACCTCTACTAGCATCTACATTTAAATCCGGATGATCCGTATCGATTCCAGAATCAATTACCCAAGCTATTTTGCCTATACCATCGTCTCCACCATTGACCCGTAAAATACCATAAAGATCATTGTCCTGTGCGGGGTCAGTACCGCCGCCGTCATTACCAGGTCCTTTTCCTGGAGGTGGTGCTAAAGCAATAACTTTATCTGCCTCAATACTAGCAATCAACCCATCTTTTTCTAATTTTTTTAATTGTCCATTACTAAGGGTAACAGAAAATCCTTGTAAGGCACTACTGTAAATGTGTTCGATATTACCTTTGGCAAAACCATGTTTAGCAGCTAATCCATTAGCTTTTCCTCGAATGGCATCCTTATTACCTTTTGTAGCGGCATCTTCTTTTAATACAATAATGTATTGACCTGGAATTTTAGCGTTATTTCTAGATGAAGCGGAAATATTATCCAATTGTAGAGAGGGTTCAGGTATAGGAGAAAGTTCTTCTCTTTGTTCAGTAGTACATTGTGTGAATACCAAAAGGCAGACAAATAGCGATAATTTAAAAATGAAACTAAGGTTCTTCATGTTAGAAAAATTGTGTTAGAAAAAATTGGTTAAGGAATATGCTTTTCTAGAAGGCAAAGGAGTACCACCCCAAAGCAAAAGCATTGATAAATTATTCTATAGTCGGAGAAATGTAAAGTATTGAAACAAATCTAATATAGCAGGATAATCATAATAATTATAGATAGTCAGTTGTAGCAATGTAGTAGTGCATCACTGAATTATCATCAATCATTAAAATAGCCTACTAGCCATTTAAAATTTGTTTTGTTAGAATAGTCTTTATAGAAATCAAATAGATTGCATAAGCAATAATAAAAGAAGAATAATCAAAGATTGATTATTTATTTTGTAGTAGTTATAAAGTGAAGTACGTGTTTGGATGAAACAAATGTAATTTAATCTTATAGATAAAAAAATGAAAAAAAATGAAATGTCGGCAATACTACATTTTGAATTTCAATTAATTATAATTGAAAAAAATAAATATTACGTAAATTCAATTTCGAATTCTGTCCTATTTTTTGCTATTGTTTTTAAAGAAAAATCAAATTTATGATTTCTTAAAATATCTCGAATCAAAGTTAAGCCTATCCCCTGCCCTGTTCGCTTGGTACTGAAAAAAGGCGTAAATAATTGGGCTTCCATTTCTTTAGTAATTCCCTTTCCTGTATCTCGAATAATTAACTGCTTTTCTTTTTTATGGAGCAGAAAAGAAATCGTTCCATTTTGCCCAATAGCTTCTAAGGCGTTTTTAATAATATTTACTAAAACTTGTTCCATTTGAGGCACATCTACCTTAACCATAAAAGGGGTCTTAGTTGGCTCAAATTCAAAGTCTATCTGATGCTGTGCAGCTTTTGCATGAAAAAGGACGATGACCGATTGTAGTAATTGATTCAAATCATACCTTTCCTTATTTGGCAAAGGCAAGCGAATAACATTCGCAAAATTGCGCATAAAGTAATTCAAGCGGTCATTTCGCTCAATGGCTACTTCTAGTGCATTTTGATAATCTGTTCGGTCAGTTACTAAAATTTGTGCTTTATAATTTAAGATGGATTCTAGTATGGAATTAATTGCCCCAATTGAGTTATTTACCTCATGCGCCATCATCCGAATCACTTTGCCATACGCATTTTTTTCTGCGGCTAAAATTTCTACCGTCAACTCTTCTACCGTAATAAAATGATGATTGAATCCTCTGTCTACAAAATGCGCTTTTTGACATTTAAACGTTTGCACACCGCTTAGTTGAATGGTCTTAGATTCGCCCGTTTTTAATTCACTTAATGCTTGGGTAATTGGATGATTCAAGGCATGAATAGGCTGACCTCTTAAAAGGCGATCGTCTATCTCTAAAAGGGTTCTTGCTTTGGGATTTAGGCTTGAAATATTTTCATCAAAATCTAAAATTAAAATGCCAACAGGAGAGGTTTGAATCAATTTATCTAGAAAAAAATGTTGTTCTTGTTGCTTGATGCCTTCTGTTCTTAATTTATCTATCATTTGGTTATATGTCCCAACCAGTTTATCCATTTCGGCATTTCCTGTTTCCAAAAATTTTACATTAAAATCTCGGTCTTTGATGGCTTCTGTGCCTGCGGTAATAGTTTCAATAGGTTGGATTAAGGAACGATATAAGCGAATGGATAATAATACAGACCCTAAGATGAAGAATTCAGAAATGATGAACCATATTTTAGCTTCTTTGAAAATCTGAAAGGATAGAATGAGTAAGGTCAGGTGAATGATGACGACGAAAAGGATATATTGGGTTCTTATTTTCAATTTTGAATTGTTTTATTGTTGACAAAGTATGGTAAAGCAATATAACCATAGACAGTAGGCAGTCAATAGTGGCAGTAGGCAGTAAAGACCTAATTTTCAATACTAAAATTTTGTCTAAATCCAGTTATTTGAACAGCCTCTAACCATATAACAATTCAACCATTAATCTTCGTAGTTAATATTATATTTTTCTAACCTTCGATACAATGCACTTCTGGTAATTCCCAAAGTCTTAGCGACCCTAGAGATTTTTCCGCCATGAAATCCCATTGCTTTTTTAATCATGGTTACTTCCATTTCTTCCAAGGTCATTGTACCCACTTCTGGCAAATCTTTTGCACCACTTTTTCGAGGAGCAGCCACCGCTTGTTTTTGAAAATCACCAACGGTTAACCTATCATTCGCCGTTACTAAAACGGTTCGTTCTACTAGATTTTTTAATTGTCGAATATTGCCTGGTAATTTTAATTCTTTTAACCATTTTAGGGCTGCCTTATCCACCGTTAAGTTAGGTCGATTATATAACTCTTTCAAATTATTGACAAAGAAATTGACTAGTAATGGAATGTCCGATTTTCGTTCCCGCAAGGCTGGTAAGCGAATCGTGATTAAATTGATTCGATAAAAAAGGTCTTCTCGAAATCTATTTTCGTTTACTAATTCTTCCAGGTTTTTATTAGTCGCACAGACCACTCGAACATCTACTTTTTTGGTTCGACTACTGCCCAGTACTTCAAAAGTTTTGTCTTGTAAAACGCGCAATAATTTCACTTGGTTATTCATTTCCATATCCCCAATTTCATCTAAGAAAATACTGCCTTGATTTGCCATTTCAAAACGTCCCATTCTATCAAATCGAGCATCCGTAAATGCGCCTCTTTTATGCCCAAATAATTCACTTTCAAAAAGGGTGGCAGGAATGCCTCCTAAATTCACTTTCACAAAAGGCTGATTTTTTCGCAAACTATTTTGATGAACCGCTTCTGCGATTAATTCTTTCCCCGTTCCACTTTCGCCCATGATTAAAACGGTCGCATTCGTTTGGGCAATTCGACCAATGGTTTCTAGGATATTTAATAAAGCAGGATTCTCCCCGACAATCTGTTCAAAATTATATTGCTGGTCTAATTTTTTTCTACTTAAAGATTGTTTTTTAGATTGATTGAGTTGTAAAGTTGTCTGAATAGATTGAATTAAATTATCATTCCGCCAAGGCTTCGCAATAAAGTCTTTTGCCCCTAATTTGATGCCTTCTACTGCAAGAGAAATCGTCGCCCATCCAGTAATTAAAATCACAGGAATATTCCCATTAATCGTTTTAATTTTTTGTAATAAAGCCAATCCTTCTTCTCCTGAAGTTTGGATAGAAAAATTCATATCCATCAAAATTAATGCTGGCGTATTGTTTTCGACAAATTGCAGGGCTGCTTCAGGCGTTTCTACACCTTTGGTTGCAAAGCCCTTTTGCTTCAGCAATAATGCTAAAGAGGTTTGAACTGCTTTGTCGTCGTCTATTATTAGAATCATTTAGAAGGATTTAGGGATAGAAGGATTGCTATAGAAAAAATCTGTTGCCATTCATCCGTTGCCAAAACCATATTCAAAGTAGCATTAAAATCAACATCTTCACCAAGCAGAGCTTGGCGCTACAGAAAAATCATCATCTTACCAATTCCCCAAACTTTCGCCGAAACAAACCATTAAAAATAGCCCCACGATGCGATTCTTTCTCTAAAGTAATTAGCTTCACTTTATCGCCAAACATGGCGGCCAATCGCTCCGAATGTTCATAAGGAATCACTCTATCTTTTGTTCCATGAAACAAAGTAACGGGGCAATTGACCTCTTTTAAATGACTCGAATTATCCAAAGGATATTTGACAAAAAAATTGGGAATATAAATCGGAATATACCGCTTTTTCAATTCATAAAAACTCAAATAAGGGGCAATCATGACTAATTGTTTAGGATTATTATTTGCCGCTAAATAAGATGCCATACCGCTTCCTAAGGAATATCCTGCTAGAATAATCTGGTCTTCTCGATAACTTTCTTTTATGTAATCATACACCTTTTGCACATCTGCATAGACTTGTTCTTGAGAATACATTTCCCCGTCACTTTTACCATAGCCTCGATAATCGACCATTAAAATATCGTAGCCATTATTCGCCATATTCATTGCCTGCCGCTGACAACGTTTATTTGACCCTCGATTGCCATGTAAGTATAAAATCACGCCTTTTGAGTTGTCCTCCCGCATCCATAAAGCATTCAAAAATATATCCTCCGCTACTTCAATTTCTACTTCATGTTTTTTACTAAAGACATAATCCTCAGACAATTTAGAAGGGCTGAAAAGTAGTCGGTCTTGACCGAACCAAAGCCCTATGCAGAATATACCATATAATACAAAAATAAGCTTAGCTACTCCTTTTAAGGTTTTCATAATTACAGGATAACAGGATTGTTTCAGGATTAACAGGGGTTAGTCTAAGTAGTTAATCCGCTAATTTTAAAAAATCAAAAATAGCGCTTTCTCTCTTATCTAAACAATCCTTTAGAAGTATCTGCTTTAAAATTCGTCAAATCCTATTTGCAAGCGCATTTTAATCTGCATGTAAAGCAATAGCAGGATGAATCTTAGAAGCCTGCCAACTAGGATAAAAAGCACAAATACCGACTAGAAAATAAATAACTAAAATAGAGACCAAAATGGCTTTTATATAAATGGCATTGGCTAAACCAAAGACATTCATCAATGGAAATTGCACCGCAAAAAAGCAACCTAAAATCAACGCAAAAGTAGCAATGACCATTACTTCGCCCACAAATTGACCTGCGATGAGCATTTGAGTAGCGCCCATTGCTCGGCGAGTACCGATTTCTCCTTTACGCTTGTTTATATTCGCCCAAAGAATACCAAACAAGCCCAATATGACATTAAAAATTAAAAATCCACAAACCGTTAAAAGAATAATACTCGGAATATAAATTAGGTTATTCGCCGTTTTTCGTTTATCTACTAAACGTTCTATTTCAATCTGATACCCTTTGGCTATTCCAGAAATGGTTTTGGATAATTGTCCTTCAAATTCGGCTGTTACAGTTGGTTTTACTTTTACCAACAAAGTACTAATACGGTCTTTTCCAACTGGTGCAAAATAAATATTCTCTTGTTTATGAAAATCACCTCCCCATCTAAAATTCCCAATCACGCCTACCACTTTCTTAGGTCGTCCTTGGTCTTCTGGATTTAAAATCTGCCCTATAGCCGTTTCATTCCCAAACAATTCTTCCCGTAAACGTTGATTAATGATGACTGGTTCATATTTTAAATCATCTGTATTTTTGTCAAACCATTTCCCTTCCGTTAATGGTATCTCCAATACTTCTTCATAATTAGCATCTCCAAAAAAATACCTAGACCAAACTTCTACCTCGCCTTTTTTCAAACTTTGAGAATTACGAGTCCCTCCAAACGGAATAGCATTCTCACTTACCGTTACATAGTCTACCTCCTCAAAAGTCTCAATTCTATTCAACATGTTTTCTTTTTGTTTGCTCAATGAACCTCCTTCTGCATTGGCATTTTCAAACCAAACTACCCACACATTATCACCTTCAAAACCCATTGGCTCCACATAATTGGCATATTGAGAAATAATAAAACTCATGACCCCAAATAAGACCAAAAAAGAGAAAAATATTTCTATAATTAATAAGCTATGATTGCGCTTGCTATTCCACATTAATTTAAATAATTGACGTATCATCTTGATGATTGTTTGATTGTTAAATTGTTTGATTGCCTTCTGCAAACTGCCTACCGAATGACTACCTACTTCATCACCCTTCTCCAACCTTTAATGCTGCGACCACATTCATTTTAGACATTCTAAAAGCAGGTAATACACCAGACATTAATCCAAAGAAAATACAGACAATCAGACTCACAAATAATACTTTTAAGTTTAAGGCTAAATCCAAATCAGCAATTAAGCCACTATTATTGAGGTAATAAATAGCGATGACAGCAAGCAATATGCCTATCAATCCTCCTAATAAAGTAATAATCAAATTTTCTACAATGAATTGGTAAACTAAAGTAGCAGAATCCGCTCCAAATGCTTTTCGTACCCCAATTTCAGAAGACCGTTCCATGATTCGGCTAACATTAATATTTATCAAATTGATAGCAGGTAATGCCATGAAAAGGAAAGCAAATAATCCTAAAAATAAATAAAAAGGACTCACCGCAAAATCTCTAGTATTGCCAAAAATTCGAAGAAAATTCTGAAGATAAGGTTCTGCCGCAGTCTCAAAGTTCTTCCACTCATCAGGCAATACCACTTTAGGAATCATCGCATCAAATTCTGCTTGTATTTCCCGAAACTCCCCAACATCTTTCGCTAATAAAATTCCACCGAAGCTACCAATTAAATTTTTATCTCTCATCAAAGTCGTCGAGGTGGTATAAGGAACATATATATCCGCATAAGCAAATATTCGAGTGATAGGCACACCCCTAACTACGCCTATAATTCTATATTTTTCCAAACTAATTTCAATCGTTTCTCCTATTACATCCGTTCTATTTCCAAAATATCCTTTCCTTGTTTTTTCATTAATTACGGCTACTTTCTCCCCAGCTTCCAGTTGTTGTTGATTAAAGGCTTTGCCTTCTTTGAAGTCAAATTCCATGACTTCCCAAAAATCAGCATCTGTTGTCTTCAAATTCAATTTTAGTCGATTATTCCCATAAAAAGCATCGACCACTCTGGGTTCTAAAGAAGCCATGGCAATCTTCTGTGGTGTTTTTAGCGTTGATACATATTTATCTAAAAAATGAAAACCGCTACCTCCATTCCATGAACCATTCCCATTGGCTGTAGTCATGGATGCATAAGTAATATATAAGGACCGACCTCTATTCGTTTCGGGATAGTTTGGACTTACTAAATGGTCTACAAAAGCAGTTAAAACCATTAAGACTGCTAAGGTCAAACTGATGCCAAACAAGCTAATAAACGTGAAGAATTTCCGTCTTTGTAAGACTTTCCAGGCTATTTTTATATAATTTTTGAGCATTTTTTAATTGTTTTGTTGCTGTATTATTTTATTGTTTACCCACACCCTAGATACTAATCAAAAGGAGCTAAAATTCGAGAAGAAGCATCATGCCACGCATAGGCAAGATATTCAACTAGAGAATCCTTTTTTGCTTCTTTTAAGATATGTTTACCCAAACTATGTAAGGTTTGATAAACAAAAACGCGCATCCCGTGATTGCCATCGGCAGGTCCTGTATTTGCCATAAAAATATAACCCATATCTGTTTTGGGGTCAAAAAACATATTCGTATACAAACAATCATCCCCGCCTGTATGTCCTTGTAAATTCAAGGGTACACCGTTGACATTCATGTTGACATAATTAAAAAGGCCATGTGCTTTATAGGCTTGATTGGCTACTTCTGTACTCAATTTATTAGCTAATAGAGATTGATGAGAAAGCGGTTGTAAAACAGCTAAATCTGACCGTTTTCCCTTTGCTATCATTGCTTGACAATACTTCATTAAGTCTCCAATATTAGTCGTCATATCTCTCACAGGATAAAGGGTCACCCCTTCCTTTTCGCTTGGATGTAAATTTCTTTCTTCATCCATTACATAATTAGTAGCTAGTAAATTTGGATTCAATTCATTAGCAAACCACGCCGTATTTTCTAAATCCAAAGGCTCATAAATATATTTTTTTGTAAAAGCCGCAAAAGACATTCCTGAGGTATATTCGATAATGTAGGCTGCTAATGCCGCAGCAATATTCGAATATTCATAATAAGTGCCTGGTGCTTGATTTAGCCAATAATCAGCAGCATATAAATCACCACCTTTTACAAAATAACTATTCATAAATGCGGCTAAGCTTGCTTGTTTGTCTACATCCTTTATATAAATAGACTCTACAACCGCTTCATTATAATTCATTGAAGAAGTATGTGTTGCCAAATGTTCAATTGTGATTGGTTGATCAGGAAAATGTGGATTTTCAACCACAAACGGCAAATGCTCATTAATGGGATCAGTTATTTTTAACAAACCCAATTCCTGTGCTTTCATTAAAGCAATCCCTATATTCGTTTTAGAAACAGAAGCTACTCTTTGTAAGGTTTTCGTTGTATACGGAATTTTTTTTTGCACATTTTGATAACCAAATCCATGGCTATAGAAAACAGAGTCCGCATTAAAAACCGCTACTGCAAATCCACCAAATCTGCCGAGGTCTGCTGCTTTTTCTAAAATTTGGGTGATGTTCTCAGGTGTTGCATTCGTTGTATCTCTACTTTCATATAAGAAAAAAGAACAGGCTATTGCTATCAATAAACATAATACAATCGTTATTATTTTCAATGTTTTTTTCATTGTTTTAAACTTTTGGTAACGGATAAAAATGCCTTGAATAAATAGTATGTGATTTCCCCCACGGATTTACTCTCCCCACGAATAATAAAAATTCAACTTATTCTTTCCTTGTTACTTTGTTGGGTAATTTCAATTGTTTGTAGAATTCGATATTCCTATTCTCAGACTAGGAATCCCTATCCAGTCGTCCTCCTGACGACTCATGCTTTGGGCATTTAGATATGCCAAATTTTGAAAATCTTTTATTGCACTTGCATGCCATCAAAAAGGCGCACCAACCGATTTGTCCGCTTCGCCATATTCTCATCATGCGTCACCATCACTACCGTTGCATTATCCTGTTGATTTAGGTTCAATAAAATATCCATAATTTCATTGCCCATCACACTATCCAAATTACCTGTTGGTTCATCCGCAAGGATAAGCGCAGGTCGCCCAACAATTGCTCTAGCAATTGCGACTCTTTGCTTTTGTCCACCCGATAATTGCGAAGGAAAATGCTTCATTCTGTTTGCTAAGCCTACTTTTTCTAAAGCAGCAGCAGCCAATTCTCTCCGTTGTTTGGCCGTAGATTTTCGATAAATTAATGGCAATTCTACATTATCAATCACCGACAAATCATTAATCAAATGAAAGCTTTGGAAAATGAAACCGATGTTTTGATTTCTAAAAGCAGCCAATTGTTTATCAGAATGTTTTTTGAAATCCGAGCCTGCAATTTGGACCTGTCCTTCAGAGGGTTCATCTAATAAACCGATGATGTTTAACAAGGTACTTTTTCCGCAACCTGATGGGCCCATAATGGATAGAAATTCGCCTTTTTCTACGGATAAATTAATGTTGTTTAGGGCGACTGTCTCGATAGTCTTGGTGCGATAGACTTTTTCGATGTTTTGTAAATTTATCATTGCTATATTGTTTTATTGTTAAATTGCTATATTGCTATTCTCAATCATCCAATTAATTCAAAAACTATGGGAAATACACAGAATTACCTTAAACTTAGTGATATTGAATGTTATATGATTTCTTATAACCTTTCCAATTACGTTTGGAATATTGTCATAAAATGGGATTGGTTCGCTAAAAAAACAGTTGGTTCTCAATTTGTTACTGCGGTAGATTCTATTTCTGCCAATATTGCTGAAGGTTTTGGTCGTTATCATAAAAAGGATAAAATCAAATTTTACAGGTATAGTCAAGGTTCTAATAAAGAAAGTTTTGACTGGAATCAAAAATCTAAGGTTCGAGAATTATTAACCCCAGAGGAATATAAACATATTCTGACTGAGCTTCAAAAACTACCTCGTTCTATCAATCATCTGATTAAATTCACCAATGAAAAATTGAAGATTTAGGATGCTTTATGGTTTCATTGCTACATAGCTTTATTGTTGGTCGCACAATGGAATAACAATAAAACAATATATCAATATAACCATTATCTTATTTTCCGTTGTCGTTCAAAATCATATAAAGTCTTCACCCGAATCGTTAACCAAGTACTCCAAAAATCTCTTAAAGAAAAAATATAATCTCGTTTAGCTTGGTCTTTTTCTTGCAAAGCAATCGTCAAATCTGTAATACTCAGATTCCCTATAAAAAAGCGATTTTTAGCAATTTCATAACGTTCTGCCGCAATCTCATCTGCTTCTTTGGACAATGCCAATTGGTCTTTGAGCATATTACAAAGGGTTATCAATGTATAAATTTCTTGTTCAAAAACAATGCGGTCTTGTTCCACCTCATATTCGACTAATTGTTTGTTCGCTTTAGCCGTTTCCATACGAGATTTAGAGCGCCCCCAATCCATAATAGGGATTTCAAAACCTATTTGTATGGTTTCTCTATCCTGTGGACTTTTATAAACATCCGTAATATTTTTAGCTGTATTCGACAAACCAAAAGCCGCAAAAATATGGGCTTGAAAACCATTTTCCCCTTTCGCTTTCGCCACACCTCGTTCCGCTTCTAAACTTCTTCTTTTAAAACCTATGGCATCTCCTCTGTTCACAAAAGCTTCTTGTAAAGCTCGGTCGGTATTTATTTGCAAATCGGGAATAGTGATTGGTAGAACCAACTCAATGGCTGCGGCATCTCGATAAGCGATGTAAGACTTCAACTGTAAATCCGCTACCTCTAAATTTTGCTCTGCCCTAGCCGCTGATTTTTTAGATTGTAAAACTCCTAAACGCAATTGTAATAAATCATTTTTAGAAATTTTGCCTAAATCAAATCGTTCTAAAGCTATTTTATAAATCGTGTCATTATTACTTAAATTGCTTTGCGCTATTTGTCGATTTACTTGGGCAATCAAAAATTCAAAAAAGCGATTGGCAGCGGTTAACCCAATATTTTCTAAATTTTCGATGTATTCTTGTTTCGATTCTTCAAAGCGTAAGGGTTCTGTTTTTTTATCCCATTTTAAAGGGTTAAAAGCGAATAATGGTTGCTGTATGCCAATACCAATTGGCAAACCATTGTATAATTTAAAATCTCTATCAAAATCATCAAAACGTTGTAATTGAGAATTGACAAAAACCGTTGCGCCCGTTGCTGCAATCGTTTGGCTCAAGGAAAAAGTTAAGTCAGAATTATTATTGGTGACCGATTGAAATTCAATGGTGCCATCAGGTTGCAGTACTTCTTGAAAAGTTCGATTAAAATTCGGTAAGGTGCCACTTAGGGTTAATTGTGGTTTATAATTCGACAAATAACTTCTGTATTGCCAATAGGATGTTTCTTTTTGAGTGCTGGCTTGTTTGGCGGATATTGATTGGCTTTTTGCTAGTTCAATTACCTCATGTAAAGTTAGTGCTACCTTAGTATTATTCTCCGAAAATTTATTAATTTGGTAGGATGCTTTTCCCCCTTTGGAGGGGGAGAGATTAAGTGCAAATGAATAATCTTCTGATAAACTTTGAGCATTTAGTATGCTAAACACTAACAAAATTATTGAGGTACTTAAAATAATTATTCGCAAAATAAATTGGTTTTAGCAGTTGTAAAATTCATCACTCATCACTCATAATTCATCACTCAATAAAAACCTCTTCCAAATGCACATAATCCTTCATATCCGTAATAATCACTTCCTCGCCTGCTTTCAGGTTATCCAATATTTCAACATAATCGAAATTGGACAAGCCTATTTTCACTTCTCGACGTTTGGCAATACCATTCTCTACGACATAAATCATTTGCTGCTTTCTGCCTTTAAATATAGGGCCATTGGCAACTCGAATCGTATTATTTCTAGATTTTGTAATTAAGAAAACTTCAACTGTTAAATTAGGGCGCAACAACTCATGATTCGGTTGCTGTAACTGAACCACAAATTGTATCACGCCATCTGCAACAGTCGGTTTTATATTGCTAATGAGACCTCTTAAATCTTGTTCGTTGATTCGGATAATGGCAGCTTGTCCAATGTGGATTTTTTCACCATAAATATCTGAAATAGCGCCCTCTACTCGAAAACTCGCTAAGTCTGCTATCTTCGCCAAAGCTTCTCCTTCGTTCACCGTTGTCCCCACGTTTTCATTGACCCAAGTCAACACACCTTCCCTAGAAGCAACTACTTCTGCCTGTTCTAATTTCCTAGAAAATTCTTTTAAATCTTTGCTTTGAATCGCTAATTGCAATTCCACCTCTTTCAAATCACTTGTAACGGCTTGCTGTTTATAAGCCAAATCATTCTCTAATTGTTTTTTCTCTAGTTGAGCTATTTCCAAATTGAGGTTGACTTTTTCCATAGCTTCTTCTGTTCCTCCGCCAATCGTCACCAATCGCTTAGCATCTTCTAAATCTGCTTTTAAGCCATTAATTCGCAAGCCTTTGATTTCATTGTTGATTTTTAAATCGTATAAATTTTTATCTAATTGTAATTTTAATTGGACAATACTATTTTTTTTCAAAGCTAATTCATCATCTAACTTTGCTTTGGTCAATAAAGCAAATTCTTTATTCAAGACTAAAATCGGTTGATTTGGCTGAACGGTACTGCCAACAGGTATTAATACTTCTTGTACTGCTGCTTGAATGGAACTGGTAATCACTTGCTCAAATTCTGGTACAACTTCTCCTGAGGCAGTAATCGTATTTTCAATATTTCCTGCTTCTGCTAGGGCGGTTCTAAATTTAGTGGCGCTTAAAGAAGTTGTTAGAGAAGACCTAAAAAAATATAAGCCCACTCCAATTATCCCAATAAGCAGCATTGCCCAAAAAATATTTTGGTTGCGGCCTTCTTGGATAATTTTATCAGATAATTCTCTGTCCATTGTTTACTTTTTTGAAGTCGATTAAACCCAAATAGTTCTGCTATCATAAATCCAAGAGGCGTGCCAAGTTACAAAATACTGACTATCAATTATTTATAATTATTTCTTATTTTTTAAGTGTTTTAAAAACGAACGGAGTGTTCAATATCGAACACTTTTAAAATATGTTCTTAGCTCCGTAAATCGGATATCCTTATCCGAGTCCATATAAGAAAAATAAACGTTTTAAGTTATGTTGACATAGTCTAAAAATCCGTGGTACTTTTTATCCATGATAAATCCCCCTTTACTCGGATAAGAATGTCCGAATACGGGGTTGCAATGCAAACTAGCTGACACTTCACCTCCTATATTTTGCTAATATTTTACACATTGATTGTTTTTACATTTGAGACAAGCTCATATCCAAAGCTTTGTACTACTTTAGCTATCTCAATTTCAAATATTTTTATCAAGCAACACATACTGTTTAAAAATCAACCATTACCTAGACTTTGTAGTAGGCAGTTCGCAGTAGGCAGTTTACAGTAATAAAACTGTTTTCATAGCGCAATCAACCCTATTTCAATGTCAAAAAATTTAAACAGTTATGACCAAAAAAGTCTTACTACTACCTACTCTATTATTGTTTTTGGTACAAATTTGTGTGGCACAACACACTTATTGCGGACACCAAAGAGCAATGAATCAACTGGCAACCCAGTATCCAACTTTTCAAAAATCAGTTCAACAAACTTTTGCGGAAGCTCAAAGAATGCGTGCAACTAGCCGTTCTAATGAAGTCCATCAAGTACAAGTCGTGGTGCATGTGGTGCATAATACGGGTGTACAAAATATTCCTGATGAATTGATTCATGAGCAAATTGCTATCTTAAATGAAGATTTTCAAAGCTTAAATGCGGATCAAGCAAATGCTAGAGACATGTATAAAGCCATTGCTGGCAATGCAGGTATTGAGTTTGTTTTGGCAACTACTGACCCTGATGGCAATCCTACTTCTGGTATTACTCGCACAGAAACAGCAGTAGAAACTTTTGTTGATTTAGATTTAGATATCGCTACGCTATTAGAAGCTGCGGCAGAATGTGGTTTAGATTTCACTTGCATCCAAGAAAAACTCTTAGTCGGTGGTTTGGAAGATGGTGCCGCAAATGGCGCAGTACAAATGGATGATGTTAAAAGAAGTGATAAAGGAGGCATCGACCCTTGGGACACCGATAGATACATTAATATTTGGGTGGCTAATTTAAATATTGATTTCTTAGGGCAATCTATGCCTGCTATTTTAGGTTTTGCTTATCCACCAGCAGGTGCTCCAAATTGGCCAGCTGAGGTTTTTGAAGAAGATTTAGCGTCCATTGCAGGAGTTGTAATCCACCATGAAGCATTTGGTAGAAGCAATGCTGGAGAAGGTTTATTAGGCAATTTAGCAGATGGTGGTCGTACCACTACCCACGAAATGGGTCACTATTTTGGTTTACGTCATGTACACGGAGACGGTGGATGTGAGGAAGATGATGGCATTTCTGATACGCCTCCAGCAGACGCAAGTGTTCAAGCACAAGCTGACCCAGAGAACCTCCCTGTATGCGCAGAACTCTATAGTAGTATCAATACTTGTGATTCAGATGATTTACCAGACATGGTAGAAAATTATATGGATTATAACGCCATCACTTGCCAAAACTTATTCACGCAAGAACAAGTGGATATTATGCGAGCAATGTTGGAAGGACCAAGAGGTGGTTTAATTGGACAAATGAGTACGACTAGTACGGCGGAAGAAATTGCAGCTACTCAAGGTTTTGAGGTCTATCCTAATCCAACCGCTGGTACTTTAAATTTATCTTTAGCGGGTTATAATATCGCTGATTTTCAAGTTCGAGTACAGAATATTTTGGGTGCAGAAGTCGCTATAAATGTAACTTCAGGCAATACCCAAATTGATATGAGTCAATTGAATAACGGTGTTTATTTAGTCAATTTGGTGAAGGAAGATTTACAAATCGTTAAAAAAGTATCTGTACTTACAAAATAATAGGATTATTCAGAATTTACAAATTTTCTCATCGGACGACACTAGTCATCTGACGAGAAAATTCTTCAAAGATCAAAAAATAAAACAAGACTATGGTTTCAACAGAAGGCTGAAAACCAAACTTTACATTCTTTTGAATTATTATTTAAAAAGGTTGGAGAGGTTATTTCTAAATTTTAGAGGTAGCCTCTTTTTAGGCTCTTAATAGCCATTTAAAACCAACAAAATGTCGATAATTTTCAACCTCAAATTCAATCTCAAAATTCCCGCCGAAGGTGGTTTAAAATTGAAGTTGATGTTTATTTAGTACCTGAACCACTAGCGCATTTATCTTAATTAATTGGCAAATCATCTACGGTATTAGAAAATTCATTACCTTCTTTATCTGTTTCTATCACCCAGAAATAGTTACTGCATTTCTCCCAATTCGTATTATCTGGGCAAACTTGTTTTTTCCCTTTTATGATATATCTTTCCGCTTTTTCTTCTACTATATATCCATATTCGTTATAAAATCCACCATAAGTTTTATTCCAAATTTCCTTGCCTTCTTCATCCGTTTTGATTAACCAAATATCATAATTTCCATTACCGAAAGAACTGGTCGAACCGATAATTAAATAACCTCCATCCTTTAAATTTAAAATAGAACTTGCTTTGTCATAACTCTTTCCACCAAATATTTTAAACCATTCTTCATTCCCCTTTATATCCGTTTTGGTTAATAAAATATCCCCTTTTCCTTTTCCGTAAGTGGTGGCTGTGGTATTCACCATAATTTGACCTCCTTCTTTGGTAGGTAGGGCAGTAATTAAATTAATTTCACTTATCCTACGATACCTAATATTTTTATTTCGACCATAGTCCACAAATATTTCTGAAATAGCACCAATTAGGTTGCGCTCAATCCTTAATTTAATACCATTCATTCTTAACTCATCTTTTAAAAGTAAAGTAGCTATCCTATCTTTTCCAAAAACATGCATCTTATACCTATTTTCTTTTTCATAAGCTAAGGTGAATTCCGTATTCGTTTCTTCATTTCGATACGTGCCATCTATAGTTGAATAATAAGCAGGATTCAATTCCTCTTCGATTACTACT
>JAFMDF010000542.1 GCA_017857395.1 Bacteroidota bacterium
TAACGGATGTTTTAGAAGAAACGGTACCTCCATCATTAGCCTCGCCAGAACTAGTTCCAATAGAGATTCGTTTTGGTGCAGGAAAAACACAAAAAGCACATCGGCACATTGTTGGAGATGATTTTGAAGATACTTATTTAGATTACGTCGAAGTGCCTTTTCAGGTATGGGATGTCTTAGCTGATCGGCAATTGATGGTCTCTTTTATAGATGAAGACAATAATGGCGTATGGTCTATTAATGCAGTTGGAGAAGGATTGCCTACTGAAAATTCACAAGAAGTCCTTGTTTTACATGATGTAACTTATGATGCGAATCAGCCTTCAGTAGCCTTGAATAGTGTTTTAAATAGAGGCTATTATGTGGTCTTTGCAGGTACATTTGAAGGCGCAGAACTGGGAACACAAGCTTTGCCAGAGGCGACTATTTCTATTAGAACGGTTATTAGAACTAGTGTCGGTTCTACCTTTTTCCCTATTGCGGATGGTTATGGACAATATCCCGATTTGGAGGTAGCGACTAAAGGCGTTCACGTAGATCACCATAATCTTATATTAATTCCAGTTGATGAAGCTACGGGCAATTTTTATATTTTAAATGGTAATGATGGAGGGGTGGCTTTTTCTAAAGATGCAGGTGCTACTTTCACACAAACGGGCGATACTTTTAAAGAAGAATTTACTTTTGGTGGAGAAACTATTATTTACCCAACAACTTTAGGTTATAATACGTCCCAATTTTATGGGGTAGATAAAATGAATGGAGAAGACCGATATATTGGTGGAACACAAGATAATGGTAGTTGGGTGTCACCTACGGATGCTGGAATTACAAGCATTTGGGCATCAGCCCCTAGTGGAGATGGTTTTGAAGCGGCATGGAATTATGGCAATCCAGATTTATTATTAGAATCGTCTCAGTTTAATAATGTTTTTAGAAGTGATGATAGAGGGTTGACTTGGAATAGTGTGAATATGCCAGGGAGAGGGCAAGACAATGGTCCTTTTGTGACTCGTATAGAGGCCTCGAAACAAGACCCAGATTTAGTATTTGGTCTTAGTATTTTCGGCGTCTCAAAATCTACTGATTTTGGTTTGAGCTGGTCCGTTACCCAAATGCCTGTAGAATGGCAGTTTAATAGAGGAGGAAATCCAATAGCCGTTTCAGAAGCATCACCAAGAGTCGTATGGACAGGTGGCGTATTCGATGCAAATGTAGGGATGGTCGTTTCTACGGATGGAGGAGATTCTTTCCAACCAACAAATGGATATGATCAAGCTACCTTAGGATTTATTACGGGTATTGGAACACATCCTATTAATAAAAATAAGGCTTACGCCCTTTTTTCTATCGCCGATGGACCAAAGGTTTTAGAAACAAGTGACTTAGGGCAAACATGGACAGATCTATCAGGTTTTGGTACGAATCAACTAGAAAGTAATAATGGTTTTCCTGATGTAGCGACTTTGTCTTTATTAGTGATGCCTTTTGATACTAACCAGATTTGGGTAGGTACAGAAGTAGGTTTGTTTGAATCTTTAGATGGTGGTGCTAGTTGGCATTATGCAGATAATGGGTTGCCTCCTGTGTTTATTTATGAAATGAAAATTGTCAATGATGAAGTTGTATTAGCTACGCATGGACGAGGTATTTGGTCGGTTAGCTTACCACAACTAGAAGGATATGAACCATTACCAGCATTGATTGCGCCGCAAGTGACGATTACAGGAAGTGGATTGAATGGTCAGATAGCTGGGGAAGCAAATCTTCGTACTGCTTATGACTCTACTATTTTAGAAGTATTCTTGCCAACTGATAATGAGGAACTAATTTTATTGGAGAGAACCGTTTTGGCAGGAAATGCGGAAAGAATGAGTACACCATTTGACTATCAAGCCAATTTAACAACAGATACGATTATTAATGCGGTTGTTAGATTAACTGCTTATAAAGATGGAGAAGCACTAACTAGTCAGAGTAATGCCTTGGTTTATGATGTAGATGAAGACAATGTTATTTCGTATGAAAATGATTTTGATACTGAACTAAGTGATTTTGCTCGGTTAGGATTCAACGTTTATCAGGCAGATGGGTTTGAGAATAAAGCGCTTCATTCCCCGCATCCATATCCTGGTAATAACCAAGAATTTATTGCGGTATTCCAAAAGCCAATTTTAGTAGAAGAAGCAACTAGTTTGTTGACTTTCGATGAAGTAGTCCTAGTAGAAATTGGAGATTCAGATGATTTTGAGAATCCTGCATTTTATGATTTTGTTACCGTAGAAGCAACTAAAGATAATGGACAAACTTGGATTACACTAGACGGTTATGATTCAAGTAGAGAAGAAGAATGGCGTTTGGCTTATGATATAGGCCTAGCTGGAAATACCGATTTAATCCAAAAACATCAAATTGGTTTATCTGGCTTTTTTGAAGCTGGGGATGTTATTTATTTGCGTTTCCGTTTAGTTTCTGACCCATTAGTAGAAGGTTGGGGTTGGATGATTGATAATTTGGAAATTAAGTCTGAATTAACTGCGGTAAAAGAATTGCCTGAGTCGGTAGCCTTGAAAAACTTCCCTAATCCATTTACAACTTCCACCATTTTAGAATATACCTTGCCACAGAAAAGCGAAGTACAAGCAGCATTGTATAGCCTAGATGGAAAATTGGTGAGTAATTTAATTCAAACGACTCAACAAGGAGGACAACATCGTTATCAAGTGAATACGAGTAGCTTGGCAGCTGGCATGTATATTTGCCGATTTAAGGTGGATGGTGCAGAACGGACTTTGAAGTGGGTTAAGAAATAAGGTTTTTGGTATTAGGTATCAGGCTAGTAGTACATCTAGCCTGATACCTAAAACCAGATACCTAGTACCAATTTTACATTTTACCTTCCAAAACGGCTATCGCTTTAGCCAAAGCATCATCTCGCTGCCCAATCATTTCTTCTACATTTAAAGGTACAAAAATGTCTGGTTTTACCCCATAACCTACAAACTCTCGACCATCGGGATAAGTATCTTTTTTGGTACATATTCTAGCCCAAGCATCCCCTGGTAATTTAAAAGACATGGGCTGTCCAGTACTCCCAAATGATTTCTGTCCGATAGTAGTAGCTCGTCCTTCCAAACCATCTAGAATGACCAAAAAATCTTCAGCGGCAGAGCCAGTATTATTACCAAATAATACGATTAATGGAACAGTTAATTTTTTAGCAGTTATATCATTCTTAAAAGTCATCGTATCGCCTTTATACCAATGAATGCCCTTGCCGATTTCGTAAGCTTCCAGAAACCAATCAATATCGTCTTGTTCCCAACCGTCAAAATTTTCTTCCATCACCATCCCTGTGCCCCATGCTTTATAGGCGGCTTTATGTTCCCTAGTTTGCCACAGCGAACCGATTAACCGTTTTTGATCGGTAAAATATTTTAGGATTTCTGCGCCTGTTCCCGAGTTTCCACCGCCATTTTTTCGTAAGTCAATGATGATGCCTTTACTTTTATATAATTCGGGTAATGCTTCTACAAATTTGGTCACAACCATCGTATCACTAAAAGTATTTAAGTCAATTTTTGTAATGCCGTTATCTAATTGGTGTAACTCAAAAGGCGTCCATTCTTTGCTCTTTTTGGCAAATTTTCCTCTACTTGTTTTAGTATGTAACCGAGCAGCATGGTTAGCACTTTTTCCATCAGGTCGAACAAATTCCATTTGCACTATTTGAGTTGTATCAGTTAAGTGCATGTGCCAAGAACTGATGGCTTCATTCCATAATTCATGCTGAGTAGAAGCGGATATATACGGAATAATTTTTTCCTGTAAATAAGCTTTAGCAGGTTGCCCATTAATTTTGACCAATTGGGAGCCGATAGGAATATTAGCTGCATAGCCATTAAAAACATTTTCTACATAAAATTTTTGATTGATATTTTTAAAAAACACCCGAATGTAAACTTGCCCCGTTCTAATCTTTCTAG
>JAFMDF010000543.1 GCA_017857395.1 Bacteroidota bacterium
AGAAATTGAAGAATATTAACTGCCGCTAACTTCTTGCGCAAACCACTAGCCATATTTGTCCATTCAACAAAAAATAGAAAAGCATGAGGCCTTTTATTACTACAAAACGAAAAGCAAATTTTTATTTTCATACAATACTAAGTTTTGGGCATGGAATAGTATTCCTGCTTTTCTTACTTTTTTTCTGTTTGAGTTGTACTGCACCTAAAATAGCAACAACTTCAAATGCTTTATCGAACAATCAATCACCCAACTTCGTCGTCATTTTTACCGATGATTTAGGCTATGGCGATTTAAGTTGTTTTGGCAATCCAACGATAAAAACGCCTCATTTAGACAGGATGGCAACGGAAGGTCAAAAATGGACGCAATTCTATGTAGCGGACCCTGTATGTACGCCTAGCCGAGCGGGATTAATGACTGGCCGGTATCCGATTAGAAATGGCATGAGTTCAGCGAAAAGAGTAGTTTTATTTCCAGACTCTGCGGGTGGTTTGCCTGCAGAAGAGGTGACAATTGCAGAAGTTTTAAAACAAAAAAATTATGCAACGGCAGCTGTTGGAAAATGGCATTTAGGGCATTTACCGGAATATTTACCTATTGCTCAGGGGTTTGATTCCTATTATGGCATTCCTTATTCCAATGATATGGATTTTGTTAAAGGCTCACCGAACTATAGGAAGGAGGGCAAAAAAGACCCTAATTTTTTAGCGAATATTTCCGCTTATAATGTGCCCTTAATGCAAGATGCTACTATAATTGAACGACCTGCTGACCAAAATACCATTACTCGAAGGTATACTGAAAAGGCGGTTGAATTTATAAAATCAAATAAAAATCAACCCTTTTTCTTGTATTTAGCGCACAGTTTGCCGCATATACCTTTATTTGCCCATCCCGATTTTATTGGCAGTAGCAAAAGAGGAATATATGGCGATGTGATTCAAGAAATTGATTGGAGTGTCGGACAAGTCCTGCAAACTTTAAGAGATTTACAACTAGATAAAAATACGATTGTTGTCTTTAGTTCGGATAATGGTCCTTGGTTGTCTTTTCATACGCATGGTGGGTCTGCTGGTCCTTTACGTGCAGGAAAAGGAACGACCTTTGAAGGTGGCCAAAGAGTGCCTACTATTTTTTGGGGAGGAGAGATTAAGCCTGGTATTATTGATGAAATGGGGTCTACCTTAGATTTGATAAATACTTTCGCTGCCCTATCTGGAACAAGTATCCCCAATGATAGAAAAATGGATAGTTATGACTTATCTCCAATCCTTTTAGGACAAACTTCCAAAAGTCCTCGTGTTGAATTTCATTACTGGACAAGAGCTAAATTGCATGCAGTTCGTTCTGGAAAATGGAAATTGCATATCCTACAAAGAGAACCCATAAATTATGGGAAAGCAGTTAAATTAGAGCGACCAGAGTTATATGATTTAGAGACTGATATTTCTGAAAAATATGATAAATTTGATACTGAACCAGCCAAAGTAGCGGAATTAAAAGCAATGATTGCGGCGCATAAAGCAGATGTAGCGGATGCTATGCCTGATAATTTGGCGGCTCGGATTGAGAAGTAGTGGATTGATGATTCCATAACTCGATGTGTCAAGTCTCCAAACTTGATACGATTTTGATTACCTTAAAATTTACCAAAAATGCGCCCTTTTTTTATTCTAACCTGTCTCTTCCTTTTCCTAGTAGCCTGCAATAATGAAAAAACATCGGTCGAAAAAACACCTATAAAAAAACGAACGAATCAACCCAACATCCTAGTCATCCTAACCGACGACCAAGGCTACCACGATGTATCTTACTACGGTACAAAAGACCTAAAAACACCCCATATAGATGCCCTCACGGCAGACGGTATGCGCTTTGATAATTTTTATGCCAACTGTCCTGTTTGTTCCCCGACTAGAGCATCCTTAATGTCAGGCCGTTATCCAGATTTTGTAGGCGTACCAGGTGTAATTCGAACAAATGAGGCTAATAATTGGGGTTATTTAGACCCGAATGCGATATTGTTACCTAATAAATTAAAAGAAGTAGGATACCAAACGGCTTTAATTGGAAAATGGCATTTAGGATTGGAATCTCCTAATACGCCTACGGAAAGAGGCTTTGATTTCTTTCACGGTTGGCTAGGGGATATGATGGACGATTATTGGAAAAAGCGACGACATGACATCAATTATATGCGTAAAAATCAGGAAATTATTGACCCGCCTGGGCACGCGACTGATTTATTTACCGATTGGTCGGTCGATTATATTAAAGAACAAGCAGCCAAAACCGAGCCCTTTTTCTTATATCTAGCCTATAATGCACCTCATTTCCCTGTACAGCCTCCAGAAGATTGGTTAGCTAAAGTCAAAGCAAGAGAACCCGAATTGACGGAAAAAAGAGCCAAATTAGTCGCTTTTATAGAACATTTAGATGATGGTATTGGCAAGGTTATCCAAGCCTTAAAGGCAAGCGGTGAATATGATAATACCATCATTGTTTTTTCAAGTGATAATGGTGGTTTAATCAGAGATGAGGCAAATAATGGACCTTTAAGGGATGGCAAACAATCGGTCTATGAAGGTGGCCTAAAAGTACCTACTTCGATTGTTTGGAAAAAAGGGGGAATTGTCGCAGGCAGTTCAAGTGCTTATAAAGGGATTACAATGGATTTATACCCAACTTTAGTCGAAGCCGCAGGTGGCGAAATGCAACATTCTATTGAGGGCAAAAGTTTTTTGCCAGTTTTAAAGGGAAATACAATGAGTGACAAAGACCGAACACTTTATTTTACCCGTCGAGAGGGAGGAACTACTTATGGTGGATTGACGATACAAGCGGTTCTAAGAAACGACTGGAAATTATTACAAAATAGTCCTTTTGCTCCACAAGAGTTGTATTATTTGCCTGATGACCCAATGGAGGAGAACGATTTAAAAATGGAAAATCCAGAGAAATATAAAGAACTGAATAAAATTATGATGCAACATTTGCAGGAAGCGGGGAAAGTGCCTTGGCAAGGACCAGAGTAAAGGGCTATTTCATTCTAGGTCTTATTGTCTTATTGAGCCGTAATTTCCTATTGCCGCCCAATTTCAGGCTAAAACAAGGCGGTAATGGAAATTGCCGCCTTGTAAGTGAACTGCTACAACTCTATTTTGTAGTAAGAAACCGCCATTGGTCTGAGTGGGTAATTTTCAATTTTCAAACTGGAAAAAAATGTTAAAACTAAGAAATTGATAAAAAACCTCAATATCAATGACAATTTCAATAGCAATAAGGGGAAATCAGATTAGAATTGACCATCATAGTCCCTTTTTGTCCAAACTTTGATTGAAATTGAAGTTGATATTGCCATTGCAATTGATATTTAAAATCAAAAGATTAGAACGAATCACCCCTGCCCTAAACCAGTACGACTGCGCATGTGGGAAGGACCGTTGACAAATTATCTGTTGGTAAAAGCATTAGACTATAAAAGAAAACAAGAAACCATTGACTGTTTAACTAAATACTTTGGCGAAGAAGCTAAAACTCCTATCGAATAATGGTCTGGGTTTGACTAATAGCCAACTGACGTCTCTTAGTTGATGTTCTTGTATAGTTATTATCGAGGTCTGAGATTCTCAATAATCTGCGCATCCACCCAATAAGGGCTCCCTATTACATATCTACTTTCATCTTCTCTAACCTTTACATCTCCCTTCCAAAAAAACAAATATTTTCCATCGGGTGTCACTTTAGGCCTTTGTTCATAAAGTGCTGAGTTTATCTTATCTCCCATATTAATTGCTTCCCCCCATGAACCATCTTTCTTTCGAAAACTAATATAGATATCAGGGGTATTTTCACCTTCTATCTCAGCATCCCACATTAAATAGGACTCATCTGGAGCAATATAGGGGTGGGCAATATATTTCCCTCTGTTAATCGCCTTACTCAATTTTTGAGGCTTTTCATATTTGCCATCTATAA
>JAFMDF010000544.1 GCA_017857395.1 Bacteroidota bacterium
AGCAATAGTTTTGCCTATTTTTTTTGAACGTCTTTCCGTCCAAAGTCTAAAATTAAAAATATCTTCCTTTAAAGACTTTTTATAGTCTTTTTTCTTTAGTCTTTACTTTGTCTCGAATTAAAAGAAGGGTGATTTATTAATTTTATTAAATTGATTATCAATTAGTTGTGTATTTAATGAGTACTTATACAGGGAAGTGTATATGAGTACCTAAACAGGGTAGATTTGTATCTATATGAGTACTTAAACGGGGTGTATATCTGTGTATATGAGTACCTATCTAGGGATATATGAGTACCCAAACAGGGACATGAGTACCTAAACAGGGTATTCTAACAGTCTCTTTTTAATTCTTTCCTATTTAAATGAGTACCTAAACAGGGAACGATATAAATAAATGAGTACTTTTTTTTTGGAATTGGTACTCTTTATGTATTAATTTCACATTAACTTTACAAACTACTATGAGATTTGATTAGTTCAAATATCATTTTACTACACAACTTTCTAGAATTATGACTTCTGCAACTACGCATATAGCGAGGATTGACAACCAGTTTGTTTATAATGCTCGATACCAATTAAGTGCTAGGGAATCCAAAGTTATTCTTTTTTTGGTTTCCAAGATAGACCCTGTTCGTCAAAAGAATTTGATAGAGCAAACGGTAAGTGTTAGGGAACTAGAACAAGTACTAAAAGGCGACGCCAAAAAATGGGGTGGCTTGTACGAAGAGCTAGAATTACTTCGAGACCGTTTAGTTAGGAAGGGAATTTACTTACCAACCGAAGTAGAGATTAATGGTAGGATGTTATCTGGTTATATCAACTGGTTTCAGCACATCATGCCAATGAAGGATGAATCAGGAAATGCTGCCATCCAATTTTTGTTTTCTCAATCTCTCCAACCTTTTTTATTAAATCTAAGAGAATACGTTGCTATTAATTTCTTGGAAGTGATTCCGTTGAAATCTACTTTTTCAATTAGGATGTTTCAGGTGTTCAGAGCACATCGAGATAGAATGGGGAAATATCAAAATCGTTCAACACTTCGATATGATTTGGAAGATTTTAAAGGTTTGCTAGGGGTGGAAGGAAAATATGATGATTATAGAAATCTTCGAAAAAAAGTGTTGGAAGTTATCATTAAAGAAATTAATGAGCATACCAGTATTGAAATAACTTATAAACCACTAAAGAAGGGTAGGAGCGTAGCAGCTGTAATGTTTGAGTTCTGGGATAAAAGTCCACGGGCAAAAAAAGTAAAACAGAAAGGTTTGTTTGATGGGTTGAAACTAAAAGACTTAAGTTATTCCCAAACACTAGCCTTTGATAAATTGGTGGCTTATGGTGTTACAGATGGAGTGGCTTTGGAAATGATTAGTAAAGTTAAAGGGTCAGAATTTATATGTTTTGAGGATTGGTATTTTGATGAAGTTGTTCAAATATTTGAAAGGAAAACGAATCAAGAGGCAGAAGGGGCAAAAGCTGGTACTTTAGTAGTTTGGTTTTTGAAAATGAAAGTATTTGAACAAGGAGACCATTTTGCCGCCATCATGGAACGCATTCAAAATCGCAAGAAACAATTGCAGGAGAAAACACCAACTAAATGGGATAACCGTATGTTATCGAAGGGAATTACAGCAACAGAGTTTCAGCAGTTATTTAAAAACGGAAAACGGAAATAGGACAAAAGAGAAAGCCAATGGGGTAGGGGAGTAGCCATATTTATTTTGGGTATTTCATGGATACCTTATTAACAGAACTTAAACTAATTTAAAAATGGAGATTTTAAATTTTGACAACTACGATATTCGAACAACTGACCATCTTGGAGAAACGTGGTATTCTGTTGTAGATATTATAGGGGCATTATCTCAATCAGCAGACCCAGGACGTTATTGGCGGAATCTTAAAATGCGCTTGAATGAAGAGGGAAGTCAAGTCGTCTCAAATTGCGACGGTTTGAAATTGAGAGCAGCTGATGGTAAAATGCGAATGACAGATTGTGGTAGTAGAGAAACGATTTTGCGTTTGGTTCAATCAATTCCGTCACCCAATGCAGAGCCATTTAAATTATGGTTAGCATCGGCAGGAACGCAGCAAATGGAAGAGATTGAAAATCCCGATTTACTTTACGACCGTTTAATTGAATCTTATCGACAATCGGGAAGAGATAATGAATGGATAAAATTAAGATTACGTGCTTTATCAATTCGAAAAGACCTAACGGATACTTGGCAAGAAAGGGGAGTGATTGGCGCTGAATATGCTTTATTAACAGATGAAATTCATAAAGGTGTGTTCGATTTGAATACTAGAGAACATCGGGCATTCAAGGGGTTAGATAGAAAAGGGGGAAATTTACGAGACCATATGAGTAATATGGAGTTATTGTTTATTTCACTAGGGGAGGAGATAACTCGCCAATTAGCGGAGAAATTTGATGCTCAAGGTTTTAATCAGAATCGAGAAGTAGCAGTAGAAGGAGGACAACAAGCGGGAGGTTCTAGGAGGCGATTGGAAAGTAAATTGGGAATTAAAACGATTACTTCGGATAATAATCTTTTAGATTAAAAAAAGCAAAATATAGAATAATTAAGGAAAGTCCTACAAATTTTGTATGGCTTTCCTTCAGTAATTCTCGGTATGGATTTTAGGCAATGAAAGCCCTTTGAAATCAACTGTGTATTTACATTTTTTTGGCTAAGAATTACTTTTTTAGTATTTCTAATCAAAATTTCAATAAGAAATCAGTCATAATGCCGCCTAATTTTTTACCAAAAAATATTTGTAATCTCCATACCGAGAATTTCTATTGCGGTTTTAGAAAAACTTTACTTGTTTGTATTTTGTTTAGTATGAAAATTACGTCTGAGTAAAGTGCTAACTTTTTAGCACTTCCATACCCCGACCTTATTCTTTTATATCCGACTACTTCCAATAATGATTCCTACCAAATACTAAATCTAGTAAAAGTATTCCGTGGAATGAATGTATATTGTCGGCAGGAGTCCAATTTTTCTTAGGACACCTAAAAACTCAAAATTTCAAAAGATTACAATCACCTGCCTTATATTTCCTACTTTACACAAATTGGGTTATTTGTTCTTCTTGGTTTACGAGTAAACCGTGTTTAATTGAACTGATTATTTTTGTGAAATTTAAATGCTAACTCAATGGACTCAAGCAAAGAACAATTAAAGACATTTATCGCAAGTGGGAAAAATATTATTTCCTTAATAGGGGAGGAGGGTAATTGTATGCTAAACCAATTATAACACTTAGTATCAAAAACAATAACACGCTAACATGCTGATAATTATACTTTTAGAGTATATTAGCCCATTTTAAAACAAAGAAACGAATCTGAGATAATGAATAATATTCCCATAGGTAGCCGCATCACCGTTAGAGGAGAAGACTTTTTGGTCAATGAATCCAAGCCTTATAATGAAAAACATTCCATTATTGAAGTAGAAGGTATTAGTGAATTGGTGCGGGGCAAACGCTTTTCTTTTGATACTTTTTGGGATAAAAATATTGAGATACTCCATCCGATTAATACCAAACTGGAGGCGGATGTAGAAAGTGGCTACCAAAAGACTAAACTCTTTTTGGAAACCCAACTACGTAACGCCACTACCACTTCTCCTAAAATTACTATCGCTCAGAAGGCTGCTTTTAATCATGCGGCTTATCAATGGACCCCAACTTTAAAAGCTTTGGAATTACCTCGCCCACGGATGTTGATTGCAGACGGGGTTGGTTTGGGAAAAACGGTGGAAGTCGGGATTTTTTTAGCGGAAATGATGAAACGAGGGAAAGGGGATAGAATTTTAGTGTTGGCTTTAAAGAGTATTTTAGGACAGTTCCAACAAGAGATTTGGAATCGGTTTGCGATTCCTTTGGTGCGCTTGGATAGTGTCGGGATTGCTCGAATTAAGTCGCATTTACCTGCCAATAAAAATCC
>JAFMDF010000545.1 GCA_017857395.1 Bacteroidota bacterium
CCACCTTATGGCAACGACAAAGTGATTAGTCATTAGTTTTTGTTTTTTATCTTAAGTACCTAAACATAATTAATCGTCATTTTTGAGGAGGCTGTTTTTTTGTTATGCAAGGCAAAAATTCTCTGTATAGCCTATGCTACGGAGATAATTTTTAACGCAGCAGAACGGAAAAAGAGTCCCTCATAAAATGTGTCGATTAATTTTGGTTGGGTACTTATATTTAATCTTAGGAGGGAATAGATTAAAATGTCCAGTTTGAGTGTACTAGGTAACAGTCAAAAAATGACTTCCGCATTTTGCTTGCAGACCTCCAAGCGTCTTTAAGACCTTGGAGCGTCTAGATGAGGAACTTATTCTTTTAGCGTTACTAAATGCACGGATTAAAAAAATAATGATTGAATAGAAATAACTACTCAATACATAAATATTTTTTTAAAATTTATTTTTTAAAAATGTAAAAAATGTTATTAGTCAGGTAATTGGTGTGGTGATAAACAACGCTTAGTTAGATGGTAAGTGGGAGGGGAGTATTAAGAAAGGGGGAAATACTTAATTTAGGGTGAAGGTACAAAAAATGCTAGGTTTTAGGTAACGTAAGGGCGCTTTTTTTAATATAAAAAAAAACAACCCAAGCGTTTTAACTTTGCTTAGGTTGTTTTTAACAAATTATAATCCCATGAACAGTAAGAAAACATATACAACACTTGAAAAGTTTCTTTTAGCTGTTCTTTTAGTCATTTAACCTAAGTTGCGGGTTACTAATTTTGCGTTTTGGGTTGTATGCGATTTGACTGAAATACAGCGTAATTACCTAATTTTTCAACTATTTTATACCTAAATTTTACTGCTTTTTGAACTCGTAACTCGCAACTCGGATTAATTTAGAGAAAAAGTTATATTTGCTGGAATATTACTTACCTTGCTGAAAATCCTAAATCTTAAAAAAAGTATATGGCAACAACTACTAAATCGTCAGAAACCTTAGATAGAACACTTGGCCCGCTAATGCTTTGGGGCTTGGGGGTAGGCTATGTAATTTCAGGTATGTATTTTGGTTGGAATTTGGGTTTAGAAAAAGGAGGGACTTTAGGCTTAGCAGTCGCTACTTTTTTTATCATCATCATGTACTTAACCTTCACTTTTAGTTATACAGAATTAGCTTGTGCTATTCCGAAAGCTGGTGGGGCATTTGATTATGCGATAAGAGGATTAGGAAAAAATTGGGGTTTTTTAGGCGGTATGGCACAAAATATTGAATTTATTTTTGCGCCGCCAGCGATTGCACTTGCGATTGGTGCTTACTTGCATATTTTTATCCCAGCAGTGTCTGTTTTAACGATTGCTATTATTGCCTATCTTATTTTTACCGCCTTAAATATTTATGGTGTAAAGGCTGCGGCTTCTTTTGAATTGATTATCACGATTATTGCGGTTGCGGAATTATTGATTTTTGCAGGTGCGGCAGCTCCACATTTTGAAGTAGCTAACCTAACGAAGAATGCTTTACCGAACGGTTGGTCAGGCGCTTTTGCGGCTATTCCTTTTGCTATTTGGTTTTTTTTAGCGATAGAAGGCGTAGCTAATGTAGCAGAGGAAACAATAAATCCACAACGAAATATTTTAATTGGCTTTGGTTCAGCTATTTTGACTTTAGTGGCTTTATGCCTGATGACTTTTTTGACTTCTGTCGGAATTGATGGCTGGGAAACTATTGTCTACGATGCGAACGGAAACGCTTCCGATTCACCACTTCCATTAGCCTTAGCCAAAGCTTATGGTGAAAATCACATTTTATATACCTTAGTTACTTCCATTGGATTATTTGGTTTAGTCGCTTCTTTTCATGGCATTATTTTGGCAGCAGGTCGTTCGACTTTTGAATTTGGTAGAGTTGGTTTTGCACCGAGATTTTTAGGAGAGGTACAAACAAAATTTAAAACGCCAGCTAAGGCTTTAATTTTTAATATGGGCATAGGCATCATTGCTTTATTCACAGGCAAAACGGGAGAGATTATTACCATTGCTTGTTTTGGCGCCTTAAGTTTATATATTATTTCAATGGTATCGATGTTGGCGCTTCGCCGAAAAGAACCCGATTTAGAAAGACCTTTTAAAGTGCCTTTTTATCCTTTTTCTCCAATTATTGCCTTGATTATTGCAGGTGTTGCTTTTGTAGCAATGACTATCTATAATCTAAAATTGGCAGGGATTTATTTTGGGATATTAGCGGTGAGTTTTTTATGGTTTAAATTATTTTATAAAGAAACAATTGAATGAAAGTAGGATTATTAGTTTGTGACCAAGTTAGAACGGAATACCGAACAGAATTTGGAAGTTATCCAGAGATGTTTCAAGCTTTGTTTCCTGATTACGAATTTGAGATATATAGGGTTCATAAAGGAGAATTTCCAGATGTAATGGATTGTGAAGTGTATATGGCAACAGGTTCTTCCCATTCTGTTTATGAAGACATTGAATGGATTCATCAAACTAAAGCTTTTATTCGAAAACTGTATGAAGCCAATCGTTATTTTATTGGTTTTTGTTTTGGTCATCAATTATTGGCAGAAGCATTGGGAGGAAAAGTAGAAAAAGCGGATATTGGTTGGTGTGTAGGGGTTCATGAATTTGAGGTGCTTCATATCAAACATTGGATGCGACCAGCAAAGACGCAAGTAAATTTTTTGATGATGTGTCAAGACCAAGTCGTTCAACTCCCACCTAATACCATCCGATTAGCAGGAAATAATGACTGTCCGAACGCTATTATACAGATTGGAGAAAGGATTTTAAGTATCCAAGGTCATCCAGAATTTACAAGAAATTATAATCAAACTTTGATGGAAGGTAGAGTAAAAAGAATGGGGGTCGAAAAAGTAACAGCAGGTATAGCTAGTTTAACAAAGCCAATTGATATTGACCTGTTTAGAGCATGGGTTGCTCGTTTTTTGGAAGGTTGATTTTGACAATAATTTTCAATAAAAAAGCCGCTTTGAATTTTAGTTCAAAGCGGCTTTTTTATTTAGCAATAGCTAACAAAAAGGTAAATTCTATAAGCTTACCCAGCACTCAGTATTACTGAATACCATTAATCATAAAAACTAAATTCTTTTAATTTACGAACAGCTTTTGTTCTTTGTTTTCTTAGATTTACTCTCCGTTTGGCTAGTTGATTGCCAATAATTATTCCAAAACCTGCGCCTGTGATGGCGCCTATAATTCCTTCTATTCTGCCATTATTAGTGGGTTGCCCCAAAATGGATTTATTACGGGTTTCATAAGGTGTTGGAATTGCTTCTTTTTGGAAGATATAATAGCCTGCTGCGCCAAAAATAGCACCCCAAATAGCCATTTTTCGATGTTTTTCTTTTCTGTTCAACATAACTAGGTAGTCATATTTTTTGATATTGACTTCTGATTTGACGAACAAAGATTTATCAGACCATTTTGTGGCTATGTCTGTTGCTAGAATTAGATTATCGTCTCGCATCCCCAATAAATAAGAATCTGGAAATTTTTTTTCTCCACCTTCGAGTTGTATGAAAGTCAATTTTTTTATTTCTTTTGGTTTTAGCTTTAGCTTATTTTTACTTTGGTAACGCTGGACTTGCGCAAAATTATTAATAGAATAGCAGCAACAGGCAATTATTAAAGTGAAATAAAGTAGTTCTTTCTTCATGATGTATAATTGAATCAGCTTTAACTTAAGGTTGATTATTTTGATAAGAAACTATGGTAATGGTATTTCTATAATGTACCTACCTAATGCATTTTTTAAGGAAATGGTTGCACGGAATACCAAACATAAATATAAAAGTATTAATTTATGAAAAATAATATAATAAAACCACCTTTTCTAGTAACCATTGTTATTTGGAAGACAGTTATTTTTCGATAGCGCAAGATTTAAAGGATCGTGTATTAATTCGGTTGATTAAGCTCTGAGAGCATCTGAAAATTTACCCG
>JAFMDF010000175.1 GCA_017857395.1 Bacteroidota bacterium
GCAATGCAGGAACAGGTAAAACTTATTTATGGGATGATGTGATGTTTGTCACGACATCAACACCGAGTTTTGATTTACCCGTAGATTTTGAGGAAGCTGTAACGTTAGTAGATTTTGGCGGGAATGCGTCTACCCAAGTAGCGGACCCAACGGATGCGAATAACATGGTGGCGCAATCTATCAAAACAGATGGAGCGGCGACGTATGCTGGGACGACGCTAAATGGCGATAATGGCTTTGATACGGCGATACCATTTTCCGTATCCTCGAAAACGATATCGGTAAGAGTTTATTCTCCAGATGCGAATACGGTAGTACGATTAAAAGTAGAAGATGCAAGTAATGCAGGTATCACCGTAGAAACGGAGGCAACGACAACGGGAGTGAATACTTGGGAGACCTTAGAATTTAATTTTGCGAACCAAGCAGCTGGAACGGCAGAGTTAAATATGGCGAATACCTACAATAAAGCGTCAATTTTCTTTGATTTTGGCAATGCAGGAACAGGTAAAACTTATTTATGGGATGATGTGATGTTTGTCACGACGACCACAACTGGACCAACAACTGCAGCGCCAACACCAACTTGTAATACAGCAGATGTTATTTCGATATTTAGTGACGCCTATACGAATATAGGGATATCAGAGATTAACCCAAATTGGGGACAAAGTGGAGCAGCGACGGTAGAAATGATAGCAGGAGGAGAGGTATTAAAGTATGCTAACTTTAATTACCAAGGTACTCAATTAGCAGCAGATAATGACTTATCCCAAATGGATCACTTGCACATCGATATGTGGACGGCAGATGCTACTGAGGTAACAGTGTCTCCTATAAATAATGGGGGGAATCCGATAGAAAAACTTATTTCCTTGACGCCAATAACTCCAGGTACTTGGAATAGTTATGATATTCCACTTTCAGAATTTACGTCAAGTGGTATGTCAATTGATAAGATTTATCAGATGAAATTTGCTGGTGGAAGTGGTTCTACTCTTTATTTAGACAATATTTATTTCTCGAAAGGTTGTGTAGCGCTTCCAACACCAACTTCAGCGGTCACTTTCGCAGTTGATATGAATGCTCATAGCGGTTCTTTTACAACAGTCTATGTAAGTGGTGCTTTCAATAATTGGTCTGGAGATGCTAACCCATTGACAGATGCTGACGGAGATGGTGTATGGACTGGAACAATGGAAATGGAGCATGGAGAGCAAGAATATAAATTTACGCTTGATAACTGGTCTGGAGAAGAAACCCTTGAATCAGGTAGTGATTGTACTAAAACAACAGGAGAAAACATTAATCGGGTAATTACCGTTTCTGGCTCAACAGATGTTTGTTTTACTTGGGAAACTTGCGATGCTTGTACTTGTGCTTATTTGGTTTGGTCAGACGAATTTGATGGAAGCGAACTTGACCTTGGCAAATGGACGCCACAAATAGGAACAGGCAGCGGTGGCTGGGGAAATCAAGAATTACAGTATTATAGAGCTGAAAATGCTACCGTGGCAGATGGGAAATTAACGATTACAGCTAAAGATGAAGTATTTGGCGGTGCTAATTATACGTCCTCTAGACTTCGGACTATTAATCAGGGAGATTGGAAATATGGTCGTTTTGAGGCATCTATCAAATTGCCTATTGGACAAGGACTTTGGCCTGCTTTCTGGATGATGCCAACGGACGATGCTTATGGAACATGGCCGAGAAGTGGAGAAATTGACATCATGGAATTATTAGGGCATAAGCCTGAGGAAATTTTTGGTACGATTCATTTTGGTTCTTCTTTTGAAACTAGACGGTCTATAGGGAATACTCACCAATTACCTAGTGGTAATTTTAATGAAGACTTCCATGTATTTGCTATTGAATGGGAAGAAAACCTAATTAGATGGTACGTAGATGATATATTATATGCGACTCGAACAGCAGATGAAGTTTCTCCAGATAATTGGCCTTTTGACCAAAATTTCCATTTCATATTAAATGTAGCGGTAGGTGGAAACTTCCCAGGAAGCCCTGATGGAACGACGACTTTTCCACAAGCAATGGAAGTCGATTACGTTAGAGTTTACAAAGGCGTTTTCCCAACTTTGTCAGGTAGTACAAGTGTACTTGCTCAAACTGCAGGAGAAGTTTATACCATAGAAAATGCGACTGCAGGTGTTACTTATACTTGGACTGTACCTACGGGTGCTACGATTACCGATGGACAAGGAACGAGCGCTATTACAGTAACATGGGGAGACGCAACTTCTGGCGGTTCGATAACTGCGACGGATGATTGCTCACAACGAACCCTTCTATTAGATGTTGCGGTAGTTACACCAGAACAGGTATTAGAGGATTTTGATACAGAGGCGATTATTAGCTACAAATCAAGCTCAGGAACTTTAACCGATAATACGAATAATCCTGGTACAAATGATATTAACGGTTCTGCTTTAGTCGGTCAGTATTGTCGAAATGCTGGCGCGCAGTATGACGATATTACTTACTCAATTGCTCCTTTTGAAGATGCTAGTCTATTTGTCAATAATACCAAGAAATTTTACATAGATTTATATACAGCTGCGCCAGTTGGTACAGAAATTATCTTACAGTTAGAAAACGATAGCCAAGCAGAACCTACTAATTATCCTACGGGACGTCATAGTCGCTATAATGTTAAAACAACCGTGCAGAATGCTTGGGAGCGACTAGTTTTTGATTTTGTAGATCAACCAGGTAGTGTTGCGAATAATACAGTGGATAATATAGTTATCTTATTTAATCCAAATTCTACTACAGATGATTGTTACTATTTTGATAATTTTGAAATTTACTGTGCGGGCGAACTTTGTGTAGCAGCTGAAAATTGTCCTGAAAGTATAGTAATTGACGAGACTAATATCTCTGACAGTACTTATCGAGCAACGACTATTTCATCCGCAGGAACAGTAGAAAGTGGAAGTGAGGTAACCTTTGCAGCTGCTTCTAGTGTAACTTTAAAGGAAGGTTTCCATGCTAAGGCAGGTGCTACCTTTACCGCTATGATTGAAGATTGTAATGTTGTTAATTTCCAAGACGAAACTTCAGAAGAAGTAGCTCGTTTGGTGACACCACTTAATGTGGAACAAGCAGGAGGGAAATTAGACATTAAAGTTTTCCCTAACCCTATGGAAAATCAATTGATTGTCCAATTAAAAGCTTTTGAAGAAGGACAATTACGATTATTTGATGGAACAGGTAAAACGCATATTTCCAGAATTGTTACGGGCGTTACTACATTGAATGTAAATGACTTACCAGCAGGTATTTATTTCTTACAAGTATGGGATAAAACATCTGGTGAAGTTTTTACTCGTAAAGTCATTAGACAAGAATAGAGACTTTTAAATAAAACAGAAGTCTACTACAATAAGGATAAGGGGTTGAGCATTACATAATGCCAGCCCCTTATTTCGTTGGTTCATAACGGATAAAAAATAAGATGCTTTAAATTTATTTTATGATAGATTGTCTCCATTGAGCCGATGATTCTATTGTACCTAAATTGACTTTTATAGCATATTTTTGTTTGGTAATATTGTTAAAGGGTCGGACATAATTGTTGTATTGTTAAAATTGTTTTATTGTTGTCGTAACACGTTGCCAAACAACAATTTAGCAATAAAGCAATCCAACAATTATTTCCTACCCCTTAACTATTATGCTATTGGCATGTTTTGAAATAAAAAATACTAATAAATGAAAAAGCTACCCTTTTTAGCATTACTCTTATTCCCGCTTTTATTAACAGCTCAAACAACAGCCTATAATCAAGAAAAAGGATTTGTAGCCAATGGCTATGATGTGGTTTCTTATTTTGATAATAGTGTAAAAAAGGGGAATAAATCGTTGACCTTTACTTATGAAAACGCCAAATTTCGATTTTCTTCCCAAAATAATTTAGCTAAATTTAAGGCGAACCCAGAAAAATATATCCCTCAATTCGGAAGTTGGTGCGCTTATGCCATGGCAACAACAGGTGAAAAAGTGACGATTAACCCTGAAACTTATGAAATAAGAAATGATAAACTATATTTGTTTTATAATGCCTATTTTACCAATACTTTAAAGAAATGGAAAGCAGAAAATCCAACTGAATTAGCGCAAAAAGCGAACGTAAATTGGGCGAAAAGTCAGTATGAAGAATAGCTTTTAGAACACTGTCTGATAGGCGAGCGATCCAAATTTTAAAATTTGGTATAGCTAAACCTTTTTAGTTAGTTGCCTAGTTCGAAGCAACAAATATAAAGCAAATCCAACCGCAACTCCAGGAACGATACCAAGTACTAAACAGACCCATCCATATTTCACTTTAGGCGCTTCATAGATGATCCATATTAATAGAATCATCCAACAACAAATCACATCCGTAGAATAGCCTGCTGCATAAGGATTGACAAAACCCGCTGAGAATGCGCCAATGATATCTGGATTTTCAATTAATGGAGGGATGACAGTGGTACAAAATACCAAAGTAAATAGTATGCCAACGAACGCAATGCTAATTTTGAAGAATTTTTTGCTCATCTATACTATTTTATGGTTAAATTGCTATACTATTTTATTGTTATTGGCACTAGTACTTTGCGATAAACGATTGTTTTTCAACAATATAGCCATATAACAATAGAACAATTTTTAGTACTAAAAGTCTATTTTAACCCTAAAGTAGTCATTTATTCATTTTATCTCTAAAATAATTAAAAGACTTCCCATCATAGCGGCATATTCCTTTCAATGTACCGAACCAAACATTGCTTTCCCTATCTTCTATAATCCCAAAAAACATATTGTCTTCTGTCCTAATTGGAGTGGCTATTGGTAATTCATAAGGGAAGGGCTTTGCGTCATAGCGAGACAGTACCCATTGATGACTATCTTCCCCTTCTGAATTAGTCCAAATATTTCCTTTTGTATCTTCGTAGATATAGCCCACAAATTTTGTACTTAAATTGCTAAGTAATTCTAGATTTTTGTCAGGGTCATAGCGCCAAAGTCCATCATTGCCGCCAAGCCAAATATAGCCATTTTTATCTGCTATTACACACCGAACATTTTTAAAAGATTTGCCTTCCTTATTTTTAAAATTGGTAAAAGTTTGCCCATCATAAAAACAAGCATCACCTCTAGTCCCAATCCAAAATTGCCCATTTTTATCCTCAACAATAGCATTAACATCATTATCAGTCAGCCCTTCTTTCGTTGTGAAATTTTGGAAGGAGTTTCCATCATATTTACTGATTCCACCTTGGGTGCCAAACCATATATTTCCAGCTTTATCTTCATAAATACAAGCAACACTATCATTGACGAGTCCTTCTTTTATTGTAAAATTGGTAAAGGATTTTCCATCGTAACGATAAACTCCTGCGCCAATAGTGCCGAACCAAATAATACCCATTTTATCTTCTAAAATAGTAAATACCCGAAAACGTCTTAAGCCTTCTTTATTGGTGAAATTGGTAAAGGATGTTCCATCATAGCGAATGATGCCATCCCATGTTGCCAGCCAAAAAAATCCCTTGCTATCTTGGATAATATTACGCGTGATACTATTAGGGCCGTAAGGTGTAGTAATGGTTTTAGTTCCTGCAAAATAGGGGTCTTTCTCAAGCAAATTCTTAGCCAATTGCTTGGGCTGGTTGATAACTTCCTGTGAAGGGGCTGTTTGCTGTTGTCCTTTACAAGAAGTGATAAAAATGAATAATGCGAATATAGAGTAGCATTGGATATATACTTTCATATTCTTTTTACGGAGAATAGCTTAGCTAGGTTTAGGTGGTCAGCTGAAAAAATGATAAAGTAGAAATTACAATTTTATCTAATATCCGTGTCCTTTCATTAATCCGTGGTATTAATTTCTACTACGGATTAATGAAGGGACACGGATAATTATCAATTTTTTGCCTGACGATTTAATCGTAAAAACCAGTATCGTAAAATGTAGTAATAAAAATGTAAGCAATGGTAATAAATAAATAAATACAGTAGTAAAGTAGTAGGGCTTTTTTCTAGAATCCTAGTAGTAGTCATTAATTTTAGTCCATACAATAACCAAAAACAGTTCATTGATTAAAGTTAGTAAGATTTAATTTATTTGTAAATAATAACTATGTACAACTCTAGGAAAGTAGTGTTTAAAGCGTCCTTTATTTTAACCTTTTTAGCTTACGCTATTATTGGTTTTGCCCAAACCACAACCGTTGGCAGCGGCAGTTATACCAGTACTTTTCCTGGAACCGATGTAGCGGGTAGAAATGGCTTTCCTCCAGGTACGCCGCAACTAAGTGGCAATGCGATAGGCAAACCAGTACCAACCAATGATTGGTGGTCAAAATTGGTCAGAGAAAATCATGCGGATAACTTATTTAATTACCCGATGACTTTGAAAACGACCAACCAAGGTTTAATTGTTACCTATATTCCGTGGGGTGTTATTGGGGATTCTGCTCCAATTGAAGTGGGGCTTTCTGGATTGAGTACTTCACAAGCAACGGTGTCCGATTATTCGGATTGGACGGTGACAATGAATTGGAAAGATAGTGGACATGAATTGCAAGCTACTTCTGGTATTGGCATGCCTTTTCTATATTTCCAAAAAGATAACGATGATGTTGTTGAAATTAAAGTCAACTCAGGAACAGCCACTATATCGAATGAATTACTAATTATTGAAAATGCGACGAGTGGCGCAGATTTCGTTTTTTATGCGCCTGTCGGTAGTACTTGGACGCAATCAGGCAGTGTTTACAGGTCTACCTTAAACGGAAAAGATTACTGGTCGATGGCAATGCTTCCACAGAGTACGAACAATGTTAGTAGTACTGCACAAACTTATAAGAAATATGCCTATGTATTTCCGACAAATACCACGACTACTTGGAATTATAATGAAAGTACTTCTGTATTAAAAACGGACTTTTTAGTGGAAACGGAAACCAAAGAAGGAACAGAGACCAACGTATTACAAGGTCTTTTACCTCACCAATGGAGTAACTTATCCGCTAGTTCCCCCACGCCAAATGGTACTAGTTACAGTTCCGTCAGAGGAGAACTTAAAATGTTAGATGGTAATACTTTTACCGTTGAAAATACCTTTAAGGGCATCTTACCAACCTTACCTTATCTCGATAATTACAGTAATGGATTCAGCCCAGCGGATTTAGCAAGTAAAGTAGCTCAAATTGAAAATGACGGATTGGCTACATGGACGGATTCCTACAATGAAGGGCAGGTCATGAATAGATTGATTCAAACGGCACGAATTGCGGACGAAATGGGCAATACGGAAGCGAGAGATAAAATGATAGCGACCGTTAAAGAGCGATTGGAAGATTGGCTAAGTTATGAATCAGGTGAAGTAGCTTTTTTATTTTATTATAATAATGATTGGTCTGCGCTATTAGGCTATCCTGCTGGTCATGGACAAGATGGAAACATTAATGACCATCATTTTCATTGGGGTTATTTCATTCATGCCGCAGCATTTATGGAACAATTTGAGCCTGGTTGGTCTAGCCAATGGGGAGATATGATTAACTTATTAGTACGGGATGCCGCTTCTGCCGATAGAAATGATACGACCTTTCCTTTTTTAAGAAATTTTAGCCCTTATGCAGGTCATTGTTGGGCAAATGGTTTTGCTAGTTTTCCACAAGGAAATGACCAAGAATCGACTTCGGAAAGTATGCAGTTTAACTTTTCTTTGATTCATTGGGGAAGTATTACTGGGAATGACGAAATTCGGGATTTAGGTATTTATTTATATACCACCGAACAAACGGCAGTAGAAGAGTATTGGTTGGATATACACAACCGTAATTTTGCTGCCAATCAACAATATGGTTTGGTTTCTAGAGTTTGGGGAAATTCCTACGATAATGGTACTTTTTGGACAGCGGATATTGAAGCTTCTTATGGGATTGAATTATATCCAATTCATGGAGGTTCTTTATATTTAGGGCATCATCTTTCTTATGTTCAATCTCTTTGGACGGAAATTTCTGCCAATACGGGGGTTCTAAATAACGATGCAAACGTTAATTTATGGCATGATACTTATTGGAAATACCTTTCTTTTATTGACCCACAAGCAGCGATTGATTTATACGATTCTTATCCAGACCGTTCTATTAAATTTGGTATTTCTGATGCACAGACTTATCATTGGTTACATGCCATGAATGCGGTGGGGACGGTGAATACTCATATTACGGCGGATTATCCGATTGCTGCTTCTTTTACAGATGATGGGTTAATTACTTATGTGGCGCATAATTATTCCGATAGCCCGATTACGGTTACTTTTTCGGATGGCTACACACTTGATGTTCCAGCTAACGAAATGGTTACTAGTAGAGATATTGAGGTATCAGGTGTTTTAGCTGCTGATTTTACGGAGGCATATCCAAATGGAAGTGTAAATCTAACCGCTATTATCACAGGAACAGGCGTGACCAAAGTAGAATTTTTTGATGGAGATACTGCTATAGGAGAAGATGCAACGGCACCTTATGAAATGAAAGCGAGCAATTTGACTTTGGGCATACATGGGTTGTATGCTAAGATTTTTCTTGGTGATGAATTTAATACAACTAATATTATAACAGTTCAAGTCGGCGAACAAGTACCTTATTCAGGAACCGCCTTTGAAATACCAGGGGTTATTCAAGCGGGTAATTATGATAAATTTGAAGGTGGTGTGGGGCAAAATATTTCCTATATAGATAATGACCAGAATAATCAAGGAGATTATAGAATGACGGAATATGTGGATGCTGTTTTAGATGCGACAGAAGGCCCAACTATTGGATGGGTGAGTGCAGGAGAATGGTTGGAATATAGCATAGATGTGCAAACAGCAGGTTTATATGATGTAACGATGCGTTATGCTTCTGGGAATGGAAACGGCGGTGGCCCTTTTCATTTTGAAATAGATGGAAATATCATAAGTCCTACCATTAACTGTGCAGCTACAGGTGATTGGGATGCTTGGACGAATAAAGTAGTCAATAATGTAGCCTTAACAAAAGGAAAACATGTCCTACGATTAGTAGTGACCAATGGTGAATTTAATTTAGGGGCAATGGATTTTGCCTATGCTAGTCCGTTAAGTTATGTGCCACCAGTTGCCGATGCAGGAGCAAACGTAGTGGTTTTGCTACCAGCATCTACTGCAACTTTGGACGGTTCAGTAAGTAATGACCCCGAAGGGCAAATGATTACCTACAACTGGGAACAAATTTATGGCCCTTCTATTATCAATTTTGGGGATAATACAGTAGCCTTGCCTAATCTCTCCAATTTAGAAGAAGGTATTTATAAATGTAAATTAACGGTTAGTGATGGTACGTATTCTGCCAGTAGTTTTGTGTTAGTGATTGTGCAAGCTACTTCCAATGCTACCCCAACGATAAATATTACCGCTCCGTCTGAAGATGCTTCATTCTCTGAGGGCTCAGAAATAACCATAGCTGCGGCTGCAAGTGATTTAGATGGGACTATTGCTCTAGTAGAATTTTACGACGGTACGACTAAAATAGGGGAGGACGCAACGGAACCTTTTAGTTTTACCTGGTCAGGCGCTAGTGTTGGCGCACATCAAATTAAAGCGATAGCAACAGATGATGGAGGCGCAACAGGTACTTCTCAAATAATTAATATCACGGTCAATGAAGTGAAATCTTGTACGGACGCTGATAATGTAGCACAGGAAGGTACTTTTTCTACAGGTTATAACGTCACGTTTGAAACGGTCGGTACTAATGTCACCATAACTTTTGAGCTATTAGATACAGATAAAGCAGGAGTTGTGGCGTATTTATGGAAGCAATCTCCTTTTGGAGAAGTACAAATGGACCATGTTTCAGGTTTGAAATTTACAAAAACTATTGGTGGGCAGAGTCTTGGTTCAACGATTGGTTATGCTTGTAAATTTGCCTTTGCTGGTGGGTTAGCGGTGACTAAATATTTTTCTTATGTGGTAGGAGATGATTGCTCGGGAGGTGATGGAGATACGGAAGTACCAACTAATTTTACAGCAACTATTGGCGCAGTTACTGCAACTTCTGTGGAGTTATTATTAAACGGAACAGATGATTCAGGTACGGTTATTTATGATGTCACTTATGGTGCTAATTCAAGTTCTATTTCTGGAACATCTGGTGTGCAAAAATCATTAGTTATTTCTGGTTTAATGCCAGAAACTTCCTATACATTTGATGTTAAAGCAAGCGATTTAACAGGAAACGAAGCAGCCAATAATTCCATAATGTTAGCTGCTACCACAACAGCAAGCACGAATACTGCCTGCTCTGGGATGGATTCTGATGCACAACAAGGCGCATTTTCTACTGGTTATAATTACAGCTTTCAAACTAATGGAACAGCGGTAACTTTTACTTTTGAATTATTGGATACAGATAAAGCAGGCGTTGTTGCATTCCTCTGGAAGCAAAGCCCTTTTGGAGAAGTACAAATGGACAATGTTTCTGGACTCACTTTTTCAAAAACGGTAACTGGACTAACGGTAGGTTCGACTGTCAGTTATGCCTGTAAATTTGCTTTTGCTGGTGGCTTAGCGGTAACCAAATATTTTTCCTACGAGGTAGGGGATAATTGTTCGGGAAGTATGGGTGATTCCGAAGCACCAACTAATTTTACAGCCACTGTTGGTGCAATTACGGACACTTCTGTTGAATTATTATTAAATGGAACAGATGATTCGGGGACGGTTAATTACGATGTCACCTATGGTGCAAGTTCAAGTGCTACTTCTGGAGCATCTGGTGTGCAAAAATCATTAATTATTTCGGATTTAACGCCAGAAACTGCCTATACATTTAATATAGCAGCAAGTGATTTAACAGGAAATGAAGCCGCCAATAATGCCATAATATTAGCTGCTACGACAACTGCAACTACTATTACAGAATGTACTGGAATGGATGCTGAGTCACAACAAGGTAGGTTTTCTACTGGTTATAAGTATAGTTTCCAAACCAATGGAACAGCAGTCACTTTTACTTTTGAATTACTAGATACAGATAAAGCAGGCGTTGTTGCGCTTTTACGGAAAGAAAGCCCTTTTGAAGAAACACTAATGGACAATGTTTCTGGGCTTATTTTTTCAAAAACGGTAACTGACCAAACAGTTGGGGACACCATAAGTTATGCCTGTAAATTCGCCTTTGCTAGTGGCTTAGTGGTGACTAAATATTTTTCTTACGAAGTAGGAGGTGATTGTGTGGTCGTCAATGAGGACTGTGTTCCAACTGGAACTATTTGTTTGGATGCCAATTATGCTGCGAATTATGATAATACCGAAATGCCAATCCTTAGTGATGCTATCGAAACTTGTGAAAATACGACGATTGAAGCTGGCGCAAAAATGATAGTAGCTGCAAAATTGACCATAACCTTAAAAGCTGGGTTTCATGCTGTACAAGGAAGTGAATTTCAGGCCGAAATTAGTACAAAAGATTACTGTGCTGCAAATCTCGTCGAAACGGAAGCTCTGCAAATTCAAGATAAGGTTTTATTGACTACGCCTAATGATGGAGCGAATCAAATAGGCTTGGATTTTGACCTAGCTTTATATCCGAATCCAGCAAGAAATGAAGTAACCATAGTATCGAAAACGGCAGCTAAAATAAATGCGATAGTTGTCTATAATATTTATGGTCAACAAGTATTCTTCCAGGAACAAAGGCTGCCTGTACAAAGTATGAACTTACAATTAGATTTGCCAACTGGAACGTATTTGATAAAAGGAATAGATGAAAGAAATCAGATAAGTGTTAGGAAATTAATGATACAGCATTAATATACGCTACAGTTTTAAAATTACTTAATATCCAAATCAGGAAAGTAATTGACATTCAAATCACCCCGTTACGGGATGATAGGGATTGTATCACGGGGTAATTTCTATTACCCCGTGATTTTAAAATCTTATTATTGTCAATATGTTTGATAAATTTTCTCGCCATTTGACCATATTTTATTGCTCTACCAGCATAGACCAATCATCAAGTTTTATTTTTCCTATTTTTGCCTTTTATAAAACTTAGATAATTATAATTTGCGACTAATTGACCGAATTTTCCCAATTGTAGACAGCTTTAAAGGTTATACTAAATCTACTTTTAGCCATGATTTAATAGCGGGTTTGACGGTAGCTATTATGTTAGTGCCACAGGGAATGGCTTATGCTTTACTGACGGGTGTACCACCTATTTATGGGCTATATGGGGGATTAATTCCTTTATTTTTATACGCACTTTTTGGGACTTCCAGACAAATGTCCATTGGACCAGTTGCGATTTCTGCTTTATTGGTTTTAGGTGGAGTAAGTACCTTAGCCACACCAGAAACACCAGAATTCATTAGCTTAGTGATTACCGTTGGCCTATTAGTGGGGCTTGCGCAAATGTTATTGGGTTTTTTAAGACTAGGATTTTTGGTTAATTTTTTATCTCACCCTGTAATTATTGGTTTTACCTCGGCTGCAGCCATTATTATAGCTATTAGTCAACTTAAAGATTTATTGGGCTTTCCCATTCCGAGAGGATTGAGCGTAACGGGTGCTATACAATATGCTGGTCAACATATTGGACAAACGAATTGGATTTCGGTCGCCTTTTGTTTAGGAGGGATTGCATTGATGTTTATACTCAGAGCCATTAATAAAAAAATCCCAGACGCATTGATTGTGGTCATACTGGGCACTTTATTAAGTTGGGGACTAAATTTAAATAGTTATGGATTAAGTATTGTAGGGGAGGTGCCAGAAGGGTTGCCGTCTTTTCAATTGCCTGATATGAGTTGGACAACGATACAGCTATTAGGGGAAACAACTTTGACCGTTACCATTATTTGTATAGTAGAAAGTTTAGCGATTGCCAAAGTCTTAGAAGCAAAACATCAAGATTATACCGTTCGACCCAACCAAGAATTATTTGCTTTAGGTATTTCCAAAATTGGCGGGGCATTTTTTCAAGCTATTCCAACTTCGGGTAGTTTTACTCGTTCTGCCATCAATCATGAATCAGGCGCAAAAACAACCATCTCCTCTATTATAACGGGGCTTTTAATTGGCCTAACTTTACTTTTTTTAACGCCTTTATTTTATTATTTACCAAGAGCTATTTTAGCAGCGATTATCTTATTAGCGGTCAAAAGTTTGTTCGATTTAAAAGAAGCCATTCATCTTTGGCACACGCATAAAGAAGATTTTTGGATGATGTTGATTACTTTCATAGTGACCTTAGTGGTGAGTATTCCTGTAGGCATTTTTACAGGTGTTTTATTATCTATTGGCGCTATTTTATACCATAGTACCCATCCACATATTGCCATTTTAGGAAGAATTGAAGGAACGAACTATTACCGAAATATTAATCGTTTTGAGGACGCGATAGAATTTGACCATAAAATCATCCTGCGCTTTGACGACCAATTATATTTTGCGAATGCTAGTTTTTTTAAAGATAGGATTAAGCAAATTGTTCAAGTTATCAATCGGCCCATTAAATATTTTTACCTCGATGCTTCCGATATACATAAAATGGATAGTAGTGGACTACATGCCTTAGAAGAAATACATCAATATTTAAAACAACAAAATATCGTGCTTTGCATCTGTAGCGCCCGAGGTCCTGTGAGAGATATGCTATTTAAATCGGGTTTGATGGAAACTATTGGTAGAGAAAACCAGTTTCTTAGTATTCAAGCAGCGCATCTCTTTCACTCCCAAGAAGCAGATGGCCAAAGAATGCCATCGGAAAATGCCTTACAGACGGATTATGATGATGGGAGTGAATTGAAAATTGAAACATAAATTGAAAACCACTCTTTTCCCCATAGTAAAAAGCTTAAAAAAATATTCAAAAGCTACTTTTGCCCATGATTTAATAGCTGGCCTTACGGTAGGTGTAATGTTAGTGCCGCAAGGAATGGCTTATGCACTATTGGCAGGAATGCCACCCATTTACGGCTTATATGCTGGCTTAATCCCATTGATGTTATATGCTATATTGGGTAGTTCTCGGCATTTAGCGATTGGTCCAGTTGCGGTGTCTTCTCTTTTAGTATTTGGTGGGATTAGTCAATTAGCAGAACCGCAATCGGCTGAATTTATAGGCTTAGTGATTACGGCGGGTTTATTGATTGGCTTAATAGAAATAACCTTAAGTTTTTTACAGTTAGGTTTTCTAGTTAATTTTTTATCTCACCCAGTTATAGCAGGATTTACATCCGCAGCAGCCGTCATTATTGGTATCAGTCAATTAAAAGATTTATTAGGTTTTGCTATTCCTAATTTTCCACATCCTATGGAAAAATTGGCTTATGCTTGTAGTCATTTAGAGCAAATTAACTGGATTAGTTTTAGTCTTTGTATGGGTACAATTGGGTTAATTTATGGCTTGCGTTATTTCAAGCGTAAATTGCCTGGAGGTTTGATTGTGGTGGTGGTAGGAACATTTTTAAGTTGGTATTACGATTTGGAAAATTTAGGCTTGGCAATTGTGGGTACAATTCCAGAAGGCTTACCTGTTTTTCAAATACCTTCTTTGGAATTAAGTACCATTGAAAAATTAATTCCTACTGTTTTAACCGTTACGATAATTGGTTTAGTAGAAAGTTTGAGTATTGCCAAAGTCATTGGAACTAAACATCAGAACTATATAGTGCGACCTAACCAAGAATTATTAGCCTTGGGAATAGCAAAAATAGGCGGTGCCTTTTTTCAATCTATGCCAACATCAGGTAGTTTTACAAGGTCTGCTATTAATAATGATGCGGGGGCTAAGACGACGGTTGCTTCTATTATAACGGCACTTTTAGTAGGCTTAACGCTTATCTTTTTAACGCCTCTTTTTTACTATTTGCCAATGGCAGTGCTAGCAGGCATTATTTTATTGGCGGTAAAAAGTTTATTTGACTTAGAAGAGGCGATTCATTTATGGCATGTCCATCGCCTTGATTTTTTGATGATGTTGACCACCTTTGCCATCACTTTAGCTATTAATATTCCTACTGGTATCTTAACAGGTGTTTTGCTATCGGCAGGTGCTTCTTTATATCGTAGTTCTAAACCACATATTGCCCTCTTGGGAAATATTCCAAATACGACGCATTATCGGAATTTAGAACGTTTTCCAAATGCGCAAGAATTGGAACATAAATTAATCTTTCGCTTTGATGACCAATTATATTTTGCCAATGCCAGCTTTTTTAAAGATACCGTGCGACGCTTATTGAAAGAAGCGGGAAGACCAATTCAATACTTTTATTTGGATGCGACCAATATTCATGATATAGATAGCAGTGGCTTGCATGCCTTAAAAGAAAGTTATAATTACCTCAGAAAACGAAATATTCAATTATGTATTTGTGGGGCGACTGGTCCAGTCAGAGATGTATTGTTTAAATCTGGTTTAATGGAAGAAATTGGTAAAGAAAACAATTTTGTCTACATTCATACCGCTCATCAATTTCATCTAAAAGAAAATGGCCAAATTCAAGAAGATTTAGAATCTGAGGAAGATGCTTTGCAGACTAATTTTAGTAGAAATCGACGAGTTTGGAGGTAGATTGAATAAGAGTAATGACAGATGATTTATTTTTGACGCTGATTTCGCTGGTTTTTATGATTCTTTATGCTTTCGTAACAGATAAAAATAAATTAGACAAACTATAATTGATATATCACGGATTAATAAAGTACCACGGATATTAAATGTGTATACTACTTTAGGTTAAGAATTGGATATTCAATTTAACCATTAAGGAGGATAGTTTATTTTTTACAGGTAGGCAGTGCCAGAAAATGAAGCCCTAAATTTCTTCTAATGCGCCTAGTTGAAAATTGAAAATTATAAATTGAAAATTGAAAATTGAGATATTTCCTCCATCTAGCCTACAAAGGCACGCATTATCAAGGTTGGCAAAGACAAATAAACGGTCTAGGCATTCAAGAAGTAGTAGAAGATGCCCTAAGTCGAATGTTTAAGCAAGCAATAAAGGTACATCCTTGTGGACGAACTGATGCAGGAGTACATGCCAGTCAATTTTTTTGCCATACCAAGATTGAAACAGCATGGGACTTTGATGCCGTATTTCGTATTAATAAAATGTTGCCTGCGGATATTCGAGTTTACGAATTTATACCAGTGGAAGCAACTGCCAACGCACAATTAGATGTCTTTTCCAGAACGTATGATTATCATATCCATACTACAGATGACCCATTTTTAGCAGAATTGAGTACGCTTTATTTGATGGATAATCCTGCCTTAGTAGACATGCAAAAAGCAGTTAAATTATTAACGGAATACCGTGATTTTCGCTCTTTTTGTAAACAACCCGATTTATACCCGACTACTTTATGTGAAGTATCTTTTGCCAGTTTAATGGTTGATGCCACTCAAACTCGCTTGCATTTTCAGATTACCGCCAATCGTTTTTTAAGAGCCATGATACGTATGATTGTTGGCCATTTGATTAAAATTGGGCAGCGAGAAATGACTGTAACCGAATTTGAAGCCTTATTAAAAAAGCCACAATTAAATGACCAACCTATTTTTGCTTATCCACAGGGACTTTATTTGTCCAAGGTGGTTTATCCTTATTTGGAGCGAGGGAATAAATAAATACAAGAGTATGCTTATTCTTGTGGAGAAATCCTAAGGCCCCAATTCTAAAACCCGCTCCATCACCACATAATCAATTCCATTTTTAGTAAATTTAGTAGTAGTGGTCTGCATACCAAATTTAGCATAATAAGCAGTTTTGGTTACACGGGCATTGCACCAGATTTTTTTAATAGACCTATCGTTTGCAGTTGCCATTAAATAATAAAGTAATTGGCTGCCATATCCTTTCCCTTGCGCTTCGGCTACAGTTGCAAATTTTCTGAATTGACCAAAGTTTCTTATTATAAATAAAGAAATCACGGAAACGAGTTTGTTTTCTACATATAAACCAAAATGAAGTCCTAATTCATCATTAGGCAGTTTAATATAATCAAAAGATTCATTCGGCCACATCACTTGATGTCTAATTGGCCAGGTTTCTTGAGCGGTTATTTCTTTAATAATTGGCGCTATATCCATTGAAAAAAACTGTTTTTGAAATTAAAATAGAATAAATCGCTAGGTTCGCTCAAATTTTTGATTAATACATAAATTACACGAAATAATATTCTGTATTAAAAGTATTTTTATCTTTAAAACAGTATTTTGTTCGTATTTATTTTTATTAAATAAATATAATTAAAATATTATTTTTAACCCTAAAATAATAACCTGAAAAGAGTTTATTTAAAATAAATAAAATTCTGCATTTTAAACATAAATCAAAATATTATTTTGATAATATTTTATTTTATTAACTAATTTTGGGCGAACCTAGCGATAAATAAGAAAATTTTAATTATTTCTACTGTGTTTTATGGTATTTTTTATTGAAAAATATAAATTTATTATTGTTTGCAAAAGATTGATAATCAATTAATAATAATTTTTAAATTCAATAATTAACCTATTTTATTTTTGAAAAATAAGGTAATTTGTAATTTTTTAAACCTTTAATCGCCCATATCTTTGTAGTGTAATTAATCGGAAAACGTTTTGAAAAATTACATCCCATAAAAAAGAACAAATTGTAGATAAAACTAATTCAAATCCCACAACCGAAAAAGTTTTATTCCCAAGAACATATCCAATATCCTTTGACATTTTGAAAAGAAAACGGCGGTTGCATTTAAATCCCACATTTAAGAAAGATAAACGATTTATCCCAGACCGATTATCTAGACCAGCGTTTTCAACAACACCCGAAAGCTGTACTTCGTTGAAAACGAATTATCAAAGTACTGCTTTCAACCATGAATATTAACAACAAGTAGAAGAACATTTAAAAAGAACAACAAATATAATCCTGTGAATGAAAAGACTGGGCGAATGGTAAAAATCGCCCAGTCTCTTCGCAAAAAAATAGAACAAGAACAAAGAACAAATCCTAGAACAAACACAAACATTTTATTATCCCATGAACAATCTCCTCGACTAAATTGGTCGAGGCATCAACAGCAACAACCAAAACTCAATACATATCTCAGCAGAACTGACAAGCAAACATTCTAAAAAGATTATACAGCTCAAGCACTTTACATCATTTTTGAAACAACAACAACACACTTTCCACACGAACACTGACACACATACGAATCATCCTTAAACCGACCTCTGCGTCGGTTTTTTTTTGCGCTAGTGCTAACCATTGTCTTCCGATATTATTTACTACGGATATTTTTTGTAGTGCCAAACTCCGCTTGGTGTTTTCTATATTACGGATGAAAGTACCACGGATGAATTTTATCTCTGATAATTGATATTGAATTTTACAGGCTGACCGAGAATGGGCGATTTGCTAAATTTTTAATGGAATCAAGATTTAGTAAATCAGTAGTTTTCGGGCAGTTTGCCTAGCAAGACTAGGAATAATAATATCCGTAGCGCTAATAAATGCGTGGCAAATCAAATGTAACTTGTTCAATCCGTTACTTAGCTTCAATTAACAGCCCCTGCCAATAGAAAAACTCTGTTAAATCCTACGAAATCTTATTATCCTGTAAATATTAAATAAAATTGTCTTTGATTTACTAGTTTTTTATTGAAAAAATACAAAAATATTTTACAATTTAATTATTTGATAATGAGTTATTTATAGATTTATTTACTGTAATATATAATCTAAAAACACTATTTAAATATTGAAAAATAAGGTAATTTGTAATTTTTTAAACCTTGTATCGCCTGTATCTTTGTAGTGTAATCAATCGGAAAACGTTTCGAGGCTTACAATCCCACAAAAAAGAGTAATAACAAATTATAATTCCAGGGACTTGAACAATCCCTAACAACATCCAAAAAGAAAATAGCGATTTAAATCCCACATTAAAATCAACATTTTCTACATTGACATTGAAGGTTGGAAAATCCATGAACAACTTAATCCAATAATACCAACCTTCACCAGGAACATATTCTGATATTATTTTAAGACTCGAACAGCAAATTATAATTCCAGGGACTTGAACAATCCCAAACAACATCCAAAAAAGAAAATAGCGATTTAAATCCCACATTAAAATCAACATTTTCTACATTGACATCGAAGGTTGGAAAATCCATGAACAACTTAATCCAATAATACCAACCTTCACTAGGAAC
>JAFMDF010000546.1 GCA_017857395.1 Bacteroidota bacterium
GAATCATTAAAGGCCACTTATATTTCTTGACGATTTCATTTAGTTTTTTTTATAAAGCCTAGTCTCTAATAATCCAACCAAGAGGAGGGAAAAGAAAGACCTGAGAATTGGCATAATATTATGCCAATTCTCTTCGGTCTGTCCAATTTTTAGAGAGAATCATTAAAGGCCACTTATATTTCTTGATGATTTCATTTAGTTTTTTAGAAAGTCTTGTAGCTAATAATTCAACCATTTAAAACTGGTGTTAAGTCAGCTATTTTTGCACTTAAAATATCTGTATATATTTCTTGAATTCGAACACCTTTTCCTTCCCAAGTAAACTGTTGTTCAAATTGGCGGATGGCATTTTTCGATAAGGAAATTCTTAATTTTTTATTGGTATAAAGCGTATCAAGTGCGTCGGAAAACTGGTCAATAGCTGCTTGATAAGTACCATAAGGAATAGCAATTCCACAATTTTTATTAATGAATTCTCCTGGGCCGTAATTATCAAAACAAACGACTGGTAATCCATAAGATAATGCTTCTGGTACGACCATCCCTGCACCTTCATGTGATGGAAAAAGAAAGACCTGAGAATTGGCATAATATTGTGCCAATTCTTTTCGGTCCATCCATCTTTTAGAGAGAATCGAATTTAAAGGCAATTCATATTTCTTGATAATTTCATTTAGAAACGTTTTTTCTGGTCCTTTCCCAATCAGTATTAATTGAGCATTTTTTTGTTCATCTGTTGGTAATTGTTTGTAAAATTTGGCAAAGGCATGAATCGTTAAATCAAAACCTTTTAGAGACACTAAGCGACCAATAGATAATACTCGGAATTGCTTGGTATTCTTTGACAATTTTTGCCTGTTTGGTCGTTCATTACCTGCCGCAGGAATGACCGTAATTTTTTTATCCGCAACATTCAAGACGGATTGTACACTTGAATTAAGCGCAATAATTTTCGCTGCTTTATATTTTGTTATTTTGAGAAATGGGTCAAACGTCCAAAAGCATTTTTTGACCAACCATTTTATTTGTTCCAATAGCACCGCCTTGACGCCGTATTGTTTCATATAAGCATAAGGGACTTTGGGATGATGTCCTATTGGTCCCCAAACGAAAGGTTTACCTAACAACCATAAAAAAGAAGGCGTCCAGTCGTTATTAAAATTTAGGTGATGAGCTATATCGAAGGAAAATCGTTTTTTTAAGATAAAAAAGAGCACCGCAAAATGCCAGATATAATGATACAATAATGCACCTCTTCCCCCTTTTTTCCAGAACCGCATCCAATAAGGTAAATCAAAATAAGCAAATGCTAAATTGACACCTGCTGGTAATGGATTTTCCAATAAATACTGGTCAATTGGCGCTTGGTTATTTTTTCTAGTAATGGCGATTATTTGATTATTTGTCGCCATTTGTCGAATAATGTTCCAAGCGATTCCATCTTCTGAACCTTTAAAAGGATTGACTGCATAAGCCGTTATCAATATAGTTGGTTGCATGCTGTTTAAATTTGACGATTAATTAAGTTGGTCTCGATGTTTGAAGTTTTTAACTTCAAACCAATATTTCAAAAGTTTTTAACTTTTTTCAGCTATTTACATATTCTAAAAACGACTTTTCGTACACTCTAGCCAGGTCAATTAATTAAGCTGGTCTTTAAGGCCTTGGATTAAAGCAATTGGGGTTCCTTTCTCAGAATAGGTATGCGGTGTAAATTTAGTTGCGGTAGTCGATTTAAGTGCCTTTGCAGGTATTCCGCCAATTACAGTATTTGCAGGCATAGATTTAGTGACAACAGCCCCTGCTGCAAGTACACAATTATCGCCAATAGTCACCCCATCCAAAATAGTTACCTTAGCACCAATCCAACAGTTATTACCAATTTTAATCCCTTTTCTAGTAACGCCTTGTAGCCGAATTAACTGTTGAGTATCTTGAAAATTATGATTTTCTGGATGACAACTAAAATATTGGCCAATAATGCAATCATCGCCGATTTCAAGTCCACCACCGCCGCCCAAATAAGCAAATTCACCGATGCCTACATTATGACCAATTTTAATTGAACAACCTATATTATTGAAAGAAGTCGAAGTAATGATGCGACTAAAAGCGCCGATTCTTACATTATTGCCAAATTGAATAGGCATTTTACCTAAGGCACTAACGGAAACATAGTCTTCTAGTTGATTCCATTTGCCAAACTGAATCCATTTTCTGTACTGTAATTGTACATGCTTTCCTAGAAAAAGCGTTGGTTGGTAGTTAAAATGGAGCATTAATTTCAAGGACCGTAACCAACATCTAAACTTCAAGAATAGTAATTCTAGTATAATGGAAGAAGTAACTGCGGAATCAAAAACAAAACTAGGATTCTTCAACCTGATGAGCGTAGTTAAACTAGATTTTAGCATAATTAAGCAATTTTTAAATAGTGAGTTAAAACAGTTTGAAGGGTGTTTTGCCTATCCGTATTTTCAATGTTGATATACAGTCCTTGATGGCGGGTAGCTAAATCCTGAAAAAGTAATTGATACTTTGTCGTTAATTGATTAATCACCCCTATTGATAATTCCTGCTTTCGTTTTACAATAGTATGAGCATCTGCATACAAGAAAAAATTCAAATCAGGTTTAGCTATGAAAGTATATAAAAACTTGGGGAGGGTTGGAGATAAGTTAATATTAGAACGTTTTCCATCAATAATAAAATCAAAATAGTATCTATCATATAGCACCGTATAACCTCTTGATAAATATTTAACTCGGATATAAAATTGGCCTAATAAATAATCTAAGTAATAATAGCTAAATCGTAGAAAGGAGGAGATTTTATTGTTGTTTTTACCTTGTCTTGGTAGTCGTTCAACAGATTTCTGTTCCGCTTTCTGTTGACCATATTTCCAAGCACTAATAATCGGGAGTAAAGAAGGACGATGCCGAAGTACCACTACTTTTTTCCTGTATTTGCCCCTCAGCAAACACAGGGTATCCTTGATAATTGTACTTTTTCCAGCACCGTCCACACCGCTGAAAGTGATTATTTGTCCATTTTTTTCTTTCAATTGTTGCCAAATTGACCAACCATAAGCCAGATAATTAATGATTTTATTAAAAGAAGAATTTTCTGAAAGCGTATTTAAATAGCGTAGAATAGTCGCTCTAAGCATTGGATTAAATAGGGTGGTAGCGATTAAATGTTTATGCTTAGTTCCGTATTTATTATTGAATGATTGAAGTATTGAATTTAATTCAGTAGCGGGTAAGTTTTTGAAATATTGATAATATTTTTCAGGTAAACCACTTTTATTCAAGCTATTGAAAAGTAATACATGTTCAAATAACATCTCTTTGGTATACGTTTTGATGCCATTTATGATAACAAGATTATCAAAAACATCTTTCGTCGATAAATAAACCAATCCTTTTCTTACAAATTGAAATAATAAATCTATCTGTAAAAAGTCTTTATTCGTAAAGTATAGAAAATAATGCGTCACTCCTGCTAACTCCTGCTTATCTACTTTAGCAATACTTTCAGTTGTTCGTACAAAAAGGTCAATTTTTTGAGCAACGGCTGCTGATACAAGTATATCTAAATCACTTGTGTCAGCCAATTGAGATAAATCTTCCCTTAACCATTTTAGCAAGGCATATTGTTCTGCTTGAAGTATTTTAAATAAAGATTGAATAAAGTTATTTTTTATTGATGTCATTTTTCATGTTATTTGCTTTACTTAATCCCAATGAAGTGCCAAGTTTTTAATCAACTGATAATGAGCAATTTATGGTAGCGGATAGTTTTGGTTTTTCCCATTTTTAGATTTTAATTCCAAAATGGGAATTGGTCTAATTATTGTATTGTATTTTAAAAAATTATATATTACCCTTTGATTACCAGCAATTCTTTAAGTACTGATAATCAATTAAATACAAATAAAAATACAAATAA
>JAFMDF010000547.1 GCA_017857395.1 Bacteroidota bacterium
GCTTGCCGACTCACCGTTACTAAAGCAATAAGCAGTACTAATAATCCAGAAAAGGCAAAAACCCACCAAGACATTTCTATTTTATAAGCATAATCTTGTAACCAAGCTTGCATCAAGTACCAAGCTATCGGTATGCCCATAAGCATAGAAATCGCTACTAATTTGATATAACTAGCTGTTAATAATTGAAATAGACTGCTGATAGAGGCACCTAAAATTTTCCGGACACTAATTTCTTTACTGCGTTGTTCCGCCATAAAAGTAGACAAGCCAAATAAGCCTAAACAAGCAATCAAAATCGCTAAGCTTGCACAGGCAGCAAAGACATTCCCTGTTCGTTCTACATCTTCGTACATACGGGCATAAGACTCATCTAAAAAAGTATAGCGAATCGGTTGGTTGGGCATTATTTTATCCCAAGCAGCCGTAATCGTATTTAAGGTATTAGCCATATCGCCTCCCTCTATTCTAGCAGAAATAATAGAACCACCGTTTCCACCATACATAAAAGCCAATGGACCAATTCCACCTTTCATAGATTCAAAATGGAAATCTTCTACCACACCAATGACATTCCAGTTTTGCCAATTCATTAATTGTTTGCCTACAGGATTATCTAAACCTAATTTTTTAGCTAAGGTCTGATTTATGATGATGGCAGCTGAATCAGAAGCAATATCTTTAGAAAACATTCGACCTTCCAATAAATTCATTTTCATAGTGGACAGGTAATGTTCATCTACCCACCAAGCTTGTGTGCCAATTCCCCCATCTAATTCTTTTCTACCTATATTCCAGAATTGATTTTGATCTCTTTTTGTACCAGAGACAGGCAAATAATTACTGCTAGTGACTCCTTCAATAGCGGATAATCGACGCAATTCTTCTTTAAAAAGTGGTAGTTTATCTTTTAAGGTATTTGCCCCTTGAATCATTAAAACTTGCTCTTTATCAAACCCCAATTTGGTGTTTAGAATAAACTGCATTTGGTTATAAACCACAAAAGCACTAATCAATAAAACAATAGAAGTCGTGAATTGAAAAATGACCATCGAACTCCGTAAAGTTGCGTTTTTACTACCTCTACTAAGCTTGCCTTTTAAAACATCAATCGGTTTGAATGCAGATAAATAGAAGGCAGGATACAATCCAGCTAAAATGCCAATTAGAATGGCGAGTCCTCCCAAAGTAGGAATAAACCAAAAATTAGCCCAAGGAATAAGCAATGACTTGCCTGCTAATTGATTAAAATAGGGCAAACTCATCCAAGCTAATCCTGTACCAATAACCACCGAAATAGTACTAAATAAGATGGATTCTGTTAGAAATTGTTGTACTAAATTGATTTTGAAAGATCCCACTACTTTTCTAACGCCAACCTCCTTCGCTCGGTTGGCAGATTTAGCGGTAAAAAGATTGATAAAGTTAATACCTGCTAAGAGTAAAATGAAAATCGCTATTATGCCAAATAATTGAACAATCTTGATATCTCCATGGACAAAAAAATCACCGATTCCTGCTGATTTTAAATGAACATCTTTGATAGGCTGTAGTTCATAGGTGAGGTCTGTTGCCGCCTTATCTGCATAAGTGTTTTTTTCTTTCCGTAAATGGGGAATTACATAATTATCTCTAATTGCTAATAATTTCTTTTCTAAAGCTGGAACATCTGTGTTCGGTCTTAATTTGATATACGGATTGTAATTGCTACAACACCAATTGGTTTGCTCTCCGGGCCAAAATTCAATATCTGTTAAGGTTAAGAAAAAATCAAATTGTAAATGGGAATTGGTTGGAAAATTTCCCATTACACCTCCGATGGTAAACGGATAATCTTCTACCCCATTAATAATCAAATCTTTTCCAACGGGGTCTTGGTTCGGGAAATATTTATCTGCCATTTTCTTTGAAAGTACAATCGTATTCGGTTTTGTCAGCGCCTCCTTCTGACTGCCATAAACCATTGGAATTTCTAACACTTCTAGCAAAGTCGCATCAGCATAAGCAAAACCTTCTTCATAATTATTTTGTCGATAATTTTCACTACTTACTAGATTATTCCCTGCCAAGTGCCAGTCATAAGGAATCAAACGTCCTGCTTTTTCTATCTCTGGAAAATCTTCATTTAGCAGTTGACCAATTTGTGCAGGAAAGGAAGTCCATTTTTCAAAATCGCCTGTCTCTTTTTCTACATTTAATAGTCGGTAAATTCGGTCACCACTCGCATAATGTTGATCATAACTAAATTCGTCCTTTACAAATAAAGCAATCAACAAAAAAGCCGCAATGCCAATAGCAAACCCACCAATTTTAATCGCCGAATAACTTTTATTTTTTAGTAAAGAACGATACCCTATTTTTAAATTTTGTTGAAACATAGCTGGGTGTATAAGTTGGTTATTTAATGTTATTGGTCGAAGTAAGTTTGGTCGAAAAAGAGATAAAACAGCTAGTAGGAATTGCCAATCTGCTTTCCGTTTGCTATACCTCTGAATATTGCGTTCGTATTTTTCTTGTAAATCGCCTTCAATGTCTTCCACAAAATCGGGGTGGCAGAACCAGCGGAAGAAACGAAGCATTCGTTTCGGTGGATTGACTTTATGTTGATTTCGATGATTCAAATCAGTTTTAATTTTTGTAGCTTAGTAACGGATAAAAAATAAGTCGAACATCTAGTATTAAATTCCCCACGAATTTATTATCCCCACGAATTATAGTTGTTCAAGTTATTTTTTCAACATTACTTAGTGGGCTAATCGAGTATGTTCGATTTGCTAAACCCGCCCGTACACAGTCTGGCGGGTTTAGCAAATCGGAAGTGCTCGCATTACTCCGACTGCAATGCCTGAATTGGATTAATAACCATTAATTTAACAGCATAAAAACCAATTGTCAACAACGTAATTAATAGGGTAATTCCAGCAGCAAAGAAAAAAACACCCAATCCTAAATTGGTACTAAAAGAAAAATTACTTAACCAATCTTGCATGACCCAAAAGGCGATTGGTGTTGCTATTACAAAAGCAATTAGAATCAAAACAATAAAATCTTTAGACAATAGATAAACTAAGTTGCCCATTTCAGCCCCTAACACTTTTCGGACACTAATTTCCTTTAATCGGCGCTGTACAGAGAAAATGGATAAACCGAGTAAACCCATCCCTGCAATGAAGAGGGCAAAGACCGTAAATAGTAAAGCTAATTGGCTAATGGTTTGCTCACTCTTGTACAGTTTTTCATACGTCTCATCCAAAAAATGGTATTCAAAAGGGAAATCTGGATTTAATTTCGCTTGCACTCTTTCCATGGCTACAATGGCTGCCGCCGTTTGTCCAGGCTGTGTTCGTAGAAATACATTTTCATTCCAATCAGGGCGCACCAACATGATAATTGGGTTAATATCAGCGTACAAAGAAGCCGAATTAAAATCCTTGACGACCCCAATAATTTGTCCTGTATTGCCCCAAAAGCTTAATTCTTCTCCAACTGCATTATCAAAACCCATGATTTCCATTGCTCTTTCATTTATCACATAATTAAAAGAATCTCTTGCATAGGCACGGTCATAGCTTCGTCCTTGGACGATTTCCATATTCATTACTTCCGTAAAATCAAAATCAATAGGCAAGACATCCATAGATTGTTGACTACCTGCGGGTTTTCCTCTCCATTTTACAGAATGTGTATTTGCCATGATTTCCATACATACCGTATTTGCAGAACTGACTGCTTCAATACTAGGTTCATTTAATAATTCTTGGTGTAAGGCAGTATACTGCTGGAACATATTTCCTTCCAAAGGCATATAGAGTACATTGGCTCGTTCATATCCTAAGTTCTTGTTTCGGATATACTGCATTTGTTGGTAAACTGTAATCGTTCCGATAATCAAAAGGGTGGACATGGCAAATTGAAAAACAACTAAG
>JAFMDF010000020.1 GCA_017857395.1 Bacteroidota bacterium
AACCGCAAAGTTACAATAAATACTATTTAGAACTTCATGCGTAAACCACTAGTCGGTACTAAAATTTGTGATGTAGCCTCCAGTAACAAAAGTGATTTTATCGTTATGGGTACACAAGGCGAGAATAGCGCTTTAGATAAATATCTAGGGAGTATTACTTCTAGTCTTTTGAAAAAAACTCCCTGTTCAGTCATTGTTATACCCGAATTTGCGAAATTTAAAGAAGAAATGGTACTAGGCTATGCAACTGATTTACAGGATGTTGCCCCATTTGAGATATGGAAATCTGGAAAATTATTGAAACCTTTTCAACCAGAAATCAAATGTGTTCATTTCAATGAAAAGCAAATTGTTGACATAAGTGAAATGGAAGAATTGGTGGCATATTTTACAGAAGTTGTTCCTGATTTGAATATCACATTTTATAATATACCAGTTAAAGATAAAGTAAAAGATATAAATGATTTTATTGAAAATCAAAGCATCAATATGTTGGCTATGTACAAACCTCAACGAAACTTTTTTGCGGCGCTTTTTCATAGAAGTTTTACAGAAAAAATGGCTTTGCACACTAATGTTCCTTTATTGGTACTCAAGTAGGAATGGTAAAATAAAGCGCAAGTTCCGCCACTAAAACTGCAAACTACGCTGATAAAATTGTCAAAACAATTCAAATACATAGCAGCAGTAGTGTTTATTCTAAAATAAATCATATGAGAAGTGCTTCCAACCCGATAGCTATAGGGAAAGTTCTAGAAGCAATAAGCTCTTTAGAATAAAATCTAGTAAATTAGCCTACGCCCGAAACGATTCTAAATATGCATTACCTAAACGAAAGCCACATCCTACTTTTTCTTATACAAATCCTTGTTCTTCTTGGGGCTGCACGAACGCTTAGTGTTATCTGTGAAGCAATTAAGATTCCTGCCATCGCAGGTGAAATTCTAGCTGGCATCCTATTGGGACCAACACTTCTTGGACGAATTTCTCCTTCCCTACAGACTTGGCTCTTTCCCTTTGATCAGACCCAATCGACCATGCTTGAAACGGTCTCTTGGCTGGGGGTCTTCTTTCTGCTACTCTCCTCGGGGTTTCATGTTGATGTGCGGAAAGCATTTCAGAGTGGTCGTGCTGCTATACTAATTGGCATCGTTGGTGTGCTGTTTCCTATTGCAATAGGCTATCCGGTGTTTAGTACTTTTGACCCGATTTATTGGGGAGACAAAGCAAACGCACTTTCATTTGCGCTGTTTTTGTCCGTAGCAGGTTCTATTACGGCAATATCTGTAGTGGCACGTACTCTTGGTGATCTTGAAATCAGTAAAACAGTTCAAGGTTCTCTTGCCCTTTCGTCCTGCGCTATCAATGATATTTTCGGATGGTTTTTATTTACGGTGGTGATCTCACTTGTAACTCCTCATTCTATGGGGACAGTTGAACTAGTTAGTTCGGTTTTGGGTATCATTGTATTTGTCGGCTTAAGTACTACGCTTGGGGCTAAAGTGTTGAGTGCTGCACTACGACGTGTAGAAGCGACCTCCTTAACCCAACCAGCAGCAGCACAAACCTTAATCGTAAGTGTTGGGTTGCTTTGCGGAGCTATCACACAATGGTTGGGGATTCATGCTATTCTAGGATTCTTTCTTGCTGGAACCATGGCAGGAAGTGCAAAAGGGATCTCGAATGATATGCTTAATAGTGTTTCTGACACCTTGCATGCCATCTTTGTTCCCCTCTTTTTTGCTACGCTTGGTCTTCATATTGATTTCTTAGCTGGTATGGCACTATGGCCGACCCTTATCTTTTGCACAGTTGCGATTTTGGGTAAGTTTGGAGGCGCTTGGCTAGGAGCGAGACTTGGCAAACAGTCCCCACAAACATCCATTTTAATGGGCATTATTTTTATTCCAGGAGGGGCAATGGAAATTGTGGTAGCCACGCTTGCACTTGAGCTCCAACTCATCGGACAAACAATATTCGTAGCCATCGTCTTTGCCGCACTTGCATCTTCGATTTTGGCCGCCCCCTTAATTGGCATCCAAAAACGTCGCATGGGGTTGGCAAAAAAAACAAGCGAACTGAGTCTGCAAGATATTTCTTAAAATTAGGCGGCTGTTTCTCACTCTATCGGAGCTTTGTTTCATCTATTCCTCCTTACCATTAAAAAGATACGGTATATCCTTTTGTACATTTGAACCCGTTATCCAAAATCCTTCCAATACATTCAACCAGAACTGATAAAAGTCACTTACCCAATTGATTTTAGTCATCAAAAAAACAGCCAAACAACTGCAATTTTGAACTAAAACTATTACAATGAATCAACCTTCCAATAATAAAAACGAACCGAATCCGAGTCCACCAAAAGACTTTTTGCCTAAGAATATCTATTGGATTTATTTAATCTTTGGCGTCATTCTTTTCTCTCAGGTATTTGCCTTACAACAATTTTCTGCCAAAGAAATTACCTGGAATAAATTTGAACAAGAAATACTGGCAACGGATGATGTTCGGCTATTGGAGGTCGTCAATAAAGAAGAACTAAGAATATACATCAAAGAAGACCGTTTGGAACAAGAAAAATTTGCAGATGCTAATAAAAACCAATTCAATGCGCAGTACTATCTAGAAATTGGTTCTGTAGAAGTATTTGAGCAAAAACTAGAAAAAGCAAAGGAAACACATAATATAAGTCAACTTCCAGATGTAAAATACAAGACGGAAACCAATTGGTTTAAAGATATTTTAGGCTGGATGCTACCTTTTATACTCTTAATTGCCCTATGGTTTTTTATTATGAATCGAGTAGGGGGAAATAGAGGGGGCATGGGCGGCTTAAATCCTTATGATTTTGGAAAATCTAAAGCAACAGTTTTTGATAAGAATAATCGAAGTCAGACCACTTTTGCAGATGTAGCAGGCTTAGAAGAAGCCAAGGTAGAAGTCATGGAAATTGTCAAATTTTTAAAAAATCCAACCTATTTTACTCGTTTAGGCGCAAAAATTCCAAAAGGAGTTATTTTGGTAGGCCCTCCTGGAACAGGAAAAACATTGATGGCAAAAGCAGTTGCTGGTGAGGCACAAGTGCCCTTTTTTCACATGTCAGGGTCAGAATTTGTCGAAATGTTTGTTGGGGTAGGAGCGAGTAGAGTTAGAGATTTATTTAAAAAAGCAAAAGAAAAATCACCAAGCATTATTTTTATTGATGAAATTGATGCGATTGGTCGAGCAAGAGGGGCTGCCTTATCTATGCGCTCCAACGATGAAAGAGAAAGCACTTTAAATCAATTGCTTGCAGAGATGGACGGTTTTGGTACAAATACAGGAGTCATTGTATTGGCAGCGACTAATCGGGCAGATGTATTGGATAAAGCCTTATTAAGACCTGGTCGATTTGACCGACATATTTATTTGGAATTGCCGAGCATGTTGGCTAGAAAAGCTATTTTTAAAGTGCATCTAAAACCCTTGACTTTGGCAGAAGATATTGATGTAGATGCCTTGGCTGGACAAACACCAGGGTTCTCTGGTGCAGACATTGCCAATATCTGTAATGAAGCCGCTTTGATTGCAGCTAGAGGTGGAAAAGTAGCCGTTGAGATGGAAGATTTTTTCTCAGCGACCGACCGAATTATTGCAGGGTTGGAAAAGAAAAGTAAAATTATTTCTCCACAAGAAAAGCAGATTGTTGCTTATCACGAAGCGGGGCATGCCACGACGAGTTGGTTTTTAGAACATGCCGATAGTTTATTAAAAGTCAGCATTGTGCCCAGAGGAAAGTCTTTGGGTTCGGCTTGGTACTTGCCCGAAGAACATCAGATTTATACTAAAGCTCAATTCGAAGATCGTCTATGTGCTGCTTTAGGAGGCAGAGCTGCGGAGGAAGTGGTCTTTGGCGAAATTTCTTCTGGTGCTTTAGATGATTTAGAGAAAGTAACTAAACAAGCTTATACCATGGTGGCTTATTATGGTTTAGATGATAAATTAGGCAATATTTCCTATTACGATAGTACTGGTCAATACGAACAATCTATTCATCGTCCTTATAGTGAAGCAACTGCCAAATTGATTGATGAGGAAGTCCGAAAAACGGTAACCGCTGCTTATGAGCGTACTAAAAAATTATTGCTTAAACATCGAAGTGAATTAAATGAGTTGGCGGAATTATTATTGGAAAAAGAAGTCGTGGTCAAAGAAGATTTAGAAGGCATATTTGGTAAGCGAATTAAGGCAGATAGGTCTACTCGGAAAGTGGCTTAAAATAAAGGACAACAAATTTTGTAAGATAGGTGATAAAAGTCACCCCTCCCAGTTGATTTTAGTCATCAAAAAAGCAGTCAAATCGCTGCAACTTTGAACTAAAATCATCGCCATGAAAAATAAATTTACTTTAATTCTATTCAACCTCTTTCTAATAGCAAGTGTTTTTGCGCAAAAAAACGAAAGCCCTATTCAATTTTGGGTCAACGGAGGGGCAGGACAAAGTCTTTCAGATGCTTTTACCAAAACGCCTGGTTTAGTAGCAGGTGCAGGTTTTGCGGTGAGTCATAAACAACAATTAGCTTCCTTGCAACTCAATCATTTTTGGGAAACCAATATGGGAGATAAAATGCAAGGGGATTTTAACGAGTGGAAAATTCAATACGGCTGGATTCATACCAAAAAAAGAGACCAATTTTATATAACAGGTGGCTTAGGCTATTCAGAGTGTAATCATTTTAGGGAAGTCTATAATGGAGGGGATGGAATGTCTGTACAGAAAGATTGGACGACCCAAACCGCTTTTGGTTTTGTGGCAGAAACTGGCGTTAATTTTATATTCAATGACCATATCGGTATTGGAGTGGCCACCTTTGCCAATTTTAATAAAAATGCCCTGACCGCAGGGTATCGAGTTAATATTTTGTTAGGCCTATTTAAAAATTATAAAAAATGAAAAAGATAAAAAAGATTTTAGTTCCTACCGACTTTTCGGATAATGCACTAAACGCTTTTCGTTATGCCGTTTGGTTTGCAGACCATTATAAAGCGGATATTCATGTCGTCCATATGGTCTATCCAATAGCTGAACCGTTGGATTATCCAGCAATGGCCGCACAAATGATGCAGCAACGAATGGATACGGCAAAAGAGGTGATGAAAACTTTTGCGAAGGCTGCAATAGTACAAGTCCATGCTGGTTATGAACCTGAACTTATACCGAATATTACAACGGAAATTCTAGCTGGCACACCACAAGACCAGGTTCAAAGCTTAGTAGAAGAAAAAGGCTTTGATTTAGTGATTATGGGAACACAAGGAGAACATAGTAATTTTGAAAAAACCTTTGGCAGCGTTGCTTATGGCACTTTGCAAAAAGCAAATTGCCCAGTAATCGTTGTGCCAGAAAAGGCGGTAGGGCATAAAATGCAGACGGTCGCTTATGCCACTGACTTTAATGAGGCAGACCCGTTTTATATCTGGAAATTAAGTAAACTATTAAGTCCTTTTAATGCCATTATGCGCATTGTGCATATTGAAAAAAAACCTGATGAAAAACGGCCAATGACCATGAAGGAAATGGAGGAATTTTTCAAAGACCACCCTCCTGGTTTACAAGTAACCTTTCACCGAATTGCTACAAAAAATGTAGAAAAAGAATTAAAAGAATTTGAAGACACTTGGAATGTGGATTTAATGGTGATGGCAAAACCTCATAGAGGATTTTTTGAACGTCTTTTCCACAAAAGTATAACCAAGCGATTAGCTTTAAATACGACCACGCCTTTGCTCGTTTTGAAGGCCGCAAAATAAAATAGCTGATGTTACTGTATCGAACGCTAGTATCTTTTTTAAAGGATGACGAATATCGTGATTTATTATTGACGACGACTATTGTCATTGCCTTTGGTAGTGTGGTGTATCATTATTTGGAAGGATGGACATGGATAGACTCCATCTATTTTTCCGTTATCACCTTGACAACCGTTGGCTATGGCGATTTTTCTCCGCAAACAGATGAGGGGAAATTATTTACCATCTTTTATATCGTTATTGGTATTGGTATTATCTTGAGTTTTATTAACACGATTTATCACCATTATACAGCTGTCAAATCAAATGACAAGCCTACTAAAGAAGAAAAATAGCTATGTTATGGCTATCACAGATTTACTGGTTATACCTAACTTATCTTTCCGGTATTAATCATCCAAAGAATAGAGTGTAGGGAAGCGAGAATAGAGATAAAAACAGTAGAAATGATAAATTTTTGAATCACTAATTCATTAAAACAAGTAGATTTTGTGAAATCTAGTCTCTTTTCTCGCTTCTCTTTTCTATATTGTCCGCAACTTAAGTTTAAGAATAAAACAGTTTCCATCCTTACGGATTCCATTATTATTCAAAATAATACTCCCCGAAAAAATTATCGAAAATTGCTGTATTAATGATAATATAACAATTAATTATTAAGAACTGATTTCATAAATACTTGATTGTAAAATGACAAAATATACGCTAGAAGATTTTCAAAAAGCTAATAAGAGAGATGACTTATTTAACATTGCAAATATTAAAAATATCAACATCAATAAAGCCCTTCGAAATTTAAGATATGAAGAAGAGCTCAAGGTTTTACAAGCAGAATTAGTCAATCTTCAACAATGGATAGCTAAAAAGAAAATGCGAGTAGTTGTGATTTTTGAAGGGCGGGATGCAGCTGGGAAAGGAGGCTCTATTAAGCGGTTTGCAGAGCACCTAAACCCACGTTCTATGCGAGTAGTGGCGCTTTCAAGACCAACAGAAGTAGAAAAAGGACAATGGTACTTTCGCCGATATGTCAAGGAATTACCTAATCCTGGAGAAATCGTATTTTTTGACCGAAGTTGGTATAATAGGGCGGTGGTAGAACCCGTAATGGATTTTTGCAACCAGAAGCAATATCAGCGATTTATGGTGCAGGTACCTGAATTTGAACATATGTTATATGAAGACAATATAAAAATCATCAAATTTTGGTTTTCTATTTCTAAAGAAGAACAAAAAAATAGATTTGACTCAAGAATGAGAAATCCACTCAAACGTTGGAAATTTAGTCCTGTAGATATGGAAGGGCAGCGTTTATGGGATAAATACACCCATTACAAAAGGCAAATGTTTTCAAAAACACATACTACTTTTAGCCCTTGGATTATCGTTAAAACGAATGATAAACGGACTGCTCGGCTTGAAAGTATGCGGTATGTTCTGTCCCAATTTGAATATGTAGGAAAAGGGAAATCTAAAGCTATCTTGCTGCCAGACCCTAACGTTATTATTAGATATTATAGAAACATTGAACAAATAGATATTTAAGATGAAAGCATTAGATTTAACTAAAAAAGAAGTAGCCATCCTTAATTCAAAAATAGGATTGAAACACCTTATAAGTGATAAGAAACTAAATTTTGAGAAGGCACTTCGTATGGCACAATACGAATTGAATCTAAGAAATTTACAAACAGAATTAATTAAATTACAAAACTGGGTGATTAAAGAGGGTAAAAAAGTAGTTATCCTGTTTGAAGGGAGAGACGCTGCAGGAAAAGGGGGAGCCATTCGCCGTATTACTGCTCATATCAATCCGAGACATTTTAAAATTGTAGCATTACCTAAGCCCACTATAGTGGAAGAAGGACAATGGTATTTTCAGCGCTATGTCAATAGATTACCTAAACCTGGAGAAATTGTATTTTTTGACCGAAGTTGGTATAATCGGGCAGTTGTAGAACCTGTAAATGGATTTTGTAGCTCAGAAGATTACGAAATTTTTATGGGACAAGTTAATAGCTTTGAAAAAATGGTACTGGAATCAAAAACTTACCTTATCAAATTCTACTTTTCTATTACCAAAGAAGAACAAGCTAGAAGGTTTGCAGAAATTAAGCGGGATCCTTTGAAAAAATGGAAAATGACCCCCGTTGATGAAAAGGCTCAGGAGCTATGGGATGAGTATACCAAATATAAAATGAGCATGTTTAAAGAAACAAATACAAAACTTTGCCCATGGATAATAATTAATGCCAATAAAAAAACAACGGCTAGAATTGAGGCGACTCAGTACATTTTGAAAACCATACCCTATCAACAATAAGGGAATAGGAAATATGTAGCCTACTCAAACAAAAATATATTTCAGTAATATTGAAATAATAGTCGGATGATGTATTAAAACTGTCCTTTGCTTCATTAGAAGCAAAGGACAGTTTTACATTTAATAGAAGTCCTTTTATTTTAGTCATTTTAGCCTTAAAATGTTTAGCTTTTTATAAAAAATAATAATTGATGACTTTTGTCACCTCATGGAAGATTATAGATATATAAATTGCAGCCAATCATGTTTTAGCTATTCATAGTAGCTAGAATAAGCTAAAAAAATTATTCCTTATAGTAGCTACTATCTCTTATCTCCCAAAACCGTTTTAAAGAAAATCTACCACCTTAATTCAAGACGTTGAGTATTGTAATTAAAACAGGTGCGTGGTATTACTGTAACTCGCTAAGTTCTATTACTTGGTTGATGACTTATAATCCGTTGAATTAATAAATATGAAAACCCGTTTCCTTTGCCTGCTGTTTGTTTGCGCATTAATTGTTGCCTGTACAAAAGATAAAATTTACATTGATACGCCACTTGACCAAATATTAACGACTTCATTGATTCGAGCTTCTAAAACCAATGATTTAGACCATTTTATCCTTCCTGATAGTGATGATTTCACCGCCATTCCTCAAGATATTCATAATCCCTTGAGTACGGAAAAAGTGTTTTTAGGTAAAATGCTATTCTATGAAACAGGAATTGCTCTTAATGCTACAAAAGAGGCAGGTAAAAAGACTTATTCTTGTGCCTCTTGTCACGTACCCGAAGCAGGCTTTAGACCGGGTAATGCCCAAGGTATAGCAGACGGTGGTATCGGTTTTGGTATACTTGGAGAAGGTCGTACTAAATTGGCTGCTTATCGAGACCATGAAATGGATGTACAAGGAGTTCGAGCAATGAGTGTGTTAAACGTTGCTTATGTCGAAAACACGACTTGGAATGGTCGTTTTGGTAGCAGTGGGGCTAATATTGGGACGGAAGACCGTTGGGATTTAGACACGTTATTAGCCGTTAATTATGAAGGGTTCGAGTCTTTAGAATCTCAATTAATAGAAGGAATAAAGTTACACCGAATGGATATTACCACAGAAGTTTTAGACGAATATGGTTATCGACCCTACTTTGATGCTGCCTTTGGTAATGAGCCAGCAACTGACCGCTATTCCCAAAAAAATGCTGCTTTTGCCCTTTCTGCTTATCTAAGAACACTATTATCAAATGAAGCACCTTTTCAAACCTATTTAAAAGGGGATAGAACGGCCATGACGGAACAAGAAAAAAGAGGGGCTTTGGTCTTCTTTTCTGATGCTAAATGTTATCATTGTCATAAAGAAAAGAATCTAGGGGCTAATGAATTTTATTCAGTAGGTGTTAAAGATTTATATGAAACTGGAACGGCTTTTAATACCTCAGCAGCCGATGTAAAAAACCTAGGTAGAGCAGAATTTTCTGGTCGTCCAGAAGATAGGCATAAATTCAAAATACCTCAACTATATAATATGGGCGATGCCTCATTTTATTTTCATGGCAGTAGTAAAGCAACCTTAAAAGAGGTGGTTGACTATTTTAATGAAGGTATTCCAGAAAATCCAAATATTCCTACTGAAAAAATTGCTCGTCAATTCAAACCTTTGAATTTAACTAAGGAACAAGTTGCGGATTTAACTGCCTTTTTGGCAACAGGCTTGCGAGATGGCAATCTAAATCGGTATGTACCTGAGCAGGTTTTATCTGGTTATTGTTTTCCTAATAATGATTTGTTTTCTAGGATTGAAATGGGGTGTGAGGACTAAGTGTTTGTTTTTTCAGATGTGAGTTGTAGCTCAGACCAGAGGTCAAAGCTACAACTCTTCACCTAAATCACTTTGAGCCAAATAAATATTGCCATCCAATCCCATTTCAATATCTCTGATTCGGGCTAAGTCTTTTATTATTGTTTCTCGATAAATAATTTTATTACCCCTTTTATTAAACGATATTGCTCTACACCTCTAAGCGTTCCTACAATAAGAATCCTTTTCCATTTCGGAAAAATTGCACCATTTCAGAAGTTTAATTTCTTTCCTCTTATTACTGGACATTTGCTTTAAAACTTACAAAGTCTTTTCCTTTTTGACTTGGGAAGTTTACTTTATTGATTATGAGTTATTTAGGCTTCCCAAGTTTTGAAAACTTTGTAAGTCAATTCACGAAAATATCAAAATGTCCAGTACTAAGTTCTTTCCTATCCAATTTGTCATAACCTGTTGCTAATAAGGTCATTATATGAATTGATAATTGTCACCTGATAAAAGTCATGACATGGTAGTGATAAAAGTCATTAAAAAAGAATATAAAAAATTGGAATTTAAAGATAAGAATTACCTCCAAAATCAAAATGTAAAACATTTTAGCTTTTCTAATTTATTTTCAACCTATTCAAAACCCTTTTATATATGAATTTAGATTTTACAGTTAGCACTTCCTTCTTTTTCTATGGTATGATTGGAATATTTTTTTTCCTTGCAGGATTTATTTATCTTGGGAAGCGATATTTTAAACGCCTTTCTGAAGCTCACCTCGCAGGTGAAGTTACCAAAAGAAAATATGCCTCACCTATCATTGGCCGAAACAAGTATCCTGATGTGAATGTATTTAGAGCTAGTACTACTTACCTAAAAATGGGATTATTAGTCGCTTTATTGATGACTGTTTTAGCCATGAATGTAACAACCTTTGAGGAAAAGATAGATATACCTGAGGATGCCCTAGTTTTGACCGAGGAATTTGAAATTGAGCCTCCTAGAACATCTGAACCGCCTCCGCCACCACCACCTCCACCGCCGCCAGTTATCGAAGAAGTTCCTAACGAAGAATTTATCGAAGAAGACGAGGTTGCCTTTTTAGACCAGAGCATTGATGAAAATACGGAGGTAGCTTATGTGCCGCCTCCTGTTGTTGAGAAAAAAGAGACCGCACCTCCGCCGCCACCTCCGCCGCCACCACCCGATGAAGTAGAAATTGAAGAAATCTTTAAAGTCGTGGAAGAAATGCCTCGTTTCCCTGGCTGTGACAACCTTGGAGATAAAATAGCCACCAAAAAATGTGCGGACCAAAAAATGTTAACATTTATTTATAAACACATTTCATATCCTCCCATTGCCAGAGAAAATGGAGTAGACGGAACCGTAGTCATTCAATTTGTGGTCAATACTAAAGGGGAAATTAAAAATGCTAGGATAGTGAGAGATATAGGTGCGCAATGTGGTGCAGAAGCCCTTAGAGTTGTAAATTTGATGAATGAGAAGGCTGGTCTATGGACACCAGGCAAACAAAGAGGCAAAAACGTGAAGGTACAATTTAATTTGCCTGTTAAATTCAAATTAGAGTCGGTCTAATCCCTGGGGGTTCAAGCGAAGCTAGCTACATATAAGGATAAAATTGCCCACTTTTTGATTTCCAAAAAAAGTGGGCAATTTTATGCTTTATTAAAAAGCCCAAGCCATTCTTCATAGAGCATTGAAAATTACTAGACCTTTAAAATTAATGTTATAATGAATCTCTTTTTTAGAAGAAGTATTATTGCGGGGACGGGCTTATTCCTCTGTATTTTTATGATTGTTCACCTATCTGCTAATTGCATTTTGTTATTGCCAGAAGAAATCGCAAGAGGAATGTACAATGCTTATTCAACTACTTTAAGAGAAAATCCAATTATTAAAATAGTTGCCTATCTTTTGTATTTATCCATCCTACTGCATGTGATATATGCAATACTTGTAACTTTCAGAAATAGGTCTGCTAAGCCCGATAAATATGCCATCAATAAAACCGAAGACAATAGTTCTTGGGCCTCCCAAAACATGGGTTTATTAGGCATTCTCTTATTACTATTTCTAATTGTCCACTTAGCTAACTTTTGGGCAAGAATTAAATTAGGTATGGGAGCGTCTGTAGGTTTAGATGCAGCAGGAAATGTAGATGTTTACGAAGTAACCAGTAGCTTATTTCATAATGGTTTTTATGTCCTTTTTTATTCGCTATTGATGATTCCCTTGGGCTTTCATTTAAATCATGGATTAAAAAGTGCTTTTAAAACCCTTGGTTTTTATCATCGAAAAGGATTGAAGGTATTGGCCAGAGTATCGGTGATTTATGCAAGTATCCTGTCAGTAGGATTCGGAATTATTCCATTAATTGTGTATTTTAAATAATTCAGCTTATTGGTGGCTTATAGTCAAAATTCAATCATCACTCAAAATAGACCCTATGATAATAGATGCAAAAATACCAGAAGGGAAATTAGAAGAAAAATGGCGAAATTATCAAAGAAAAAGTAAGCTGATTAATCCTGCTAATAAGAAGAAATTGAATGTGATAGTAGTTGGTTCAGGTTTGTCAGGTGCGGGGGCAGCCGCTACTTTAGCCGAATTGGGTTATGAGGTACAATGTTTTTGCTATCAAGATTCTGCTCGCCGAGCGCATTCTGTAGCGGCACAAGGCGGTATCAATGCGGCCAAAAATTATCAGCATGATGGAGATAGTGTTTGGCGGATGTTTTATGATACCTTGAAAGGTGGAGATTTTAGATCAAGAGAGGCAAATACCTATCGCTTAGCTGAATTATCTGCTCCCCTTATAGACCACTATACCCAACAAGGAGTGCCATTTGCCAGAGAATATGGGGGTGTTTTGGCCAATCGTAGTTTTGGCGGGGTACAAGTTCAACGAACCTTCTATGCCAGAGGACAAACAGGGCAACAATTATTATTGGCGGCCTATTCCCAATTATATAAAATGATTCGAGCTAAAAAAGTGAGGATGTTCACTCGACATGAAATGCTCGATTTAGTAGTTATTGATGGGAAAGCCAAAGGAATTATTGCCCGAGATTTGGTCAATGGTCACCTCAAACGTTTTGTAGCAGATGCCGTGGTCTTGGCAACGGGTGGTTATTCCAGGGTGTTTAGATTATCTACTTTGGCGATTGGTTGCAATGGAAGTGCGATATGGAAAGCCCATAAACGGGGCGCATTTTTTGCGGCACCTAGCTTTACCCAAATTCACCCTACTGCTTTACCACAAACAAGTGAAGCTCAATCCAAATTAACTTTAATGTCCGAATCTTTGCGGAATGATGGCCGGATATGGGTGCCTAAAAAGAAAGGAGACCTTAGAAAGGCCAATAATATACCAGAAAAAGAAAGAGATTATTATTTAGAAAGAAAATACCCCAGTTTTGGAAATTTAGCGCCAAGAGATATTGCTTCTCGTGCCGCTAAAGAGCGAATTGATGCAGGACATGGAGTCGGGCGCTTAAAAAATGCAGTCTATTTAGACTTCAAACATGCTATTGAAAATGCTGGTCTCCATACCATCAAAGACCGTTATGCTAACCTTTTTACGATGTATAAAAAGATTACGGGAATTGATGCTTATCAAGAGCCTATGCAGATTTCGCCTGCTGCTCATTTTTCTATGGGTGGACTTTGGGTAGACTATGAATTGATGACCACTATTCCAGGTTTATACGCCATAGGCGAATGCAATTTTTCGGACCATGGGGCGAATCGTTTAGGCGCAAATTCGTTATTACAAGCAAGTGTAGATGGCTATTTTATATTGCCAAATACTATCAATAATTACCTTGCTCAAGAATTGACAGAAGCGCCCATTAGCATCGACCATCCAATGTTTACTAAAATAGAAAAGGAAATTAAGGAACATATTAGTAAAATATTTGCGGTTGCTGGTACAAAAACCGTTGACCATTTTCACCGAGCATTAGGAAAAATAATGTGGCAGGAATGTGCCATGAGTAGAAATAAACTTGGGTTAGAAAAAGCGATTACCCAAATAAATAGCATTAAGGAAGCATTTTGGGCAGATGTAAAAGTAACGGGTCATAATGACGAAATAAATACCGAATTAGAGAAAGCCCTCCGATTGGCTGATTTTATAGAATTAGCCGTTTTGATGTGTACGGATGCGTTACAAAGAGCTGAATCTTGTGGTGCACACTTCAGAGAAGAGTTCCAAACAGCAGAAGGAGAAGCCGTTCGGATGGATGAGGAGTATGCCTATGTTTCTGCTTGGGAATATAAAAGAGGTAGTTTCCAATTGCATAAAGAAAAATTGGCCTTTGAATTTGTGAAGCCAAGCGTTCGAAGTTATAAATAAGGCGTGAAGCATTAATAAGTTAGTATTATTCAAAATTAAACCATGGAAGTTACATTTAGAATTTGGCGGCAAGATAATCCTACTAATAAAGGTGGTTTTATCAACTATGTAGTCGATGACTTGGCCGAAGATATGTCTTTTTTGGAGGCATTAGACCACCTAAATGAAATATTGGTTTTAAGAAATGAAAAAGTAGTAGCCTTTGAATATGACTGTCGAGAAGGTATCTGTGGACAATGTGGCATTTTTATCAACGGACGAGCGCATGGCCCTCATAGCAATATAACGACCTGTCAATTGTATATGCGAAGTTTTAAGGATGGCGCAATTATAACGGTAGAACCCTGGCGCGCCAAATCTTTTCCAATACTTAAAGACTTAATTGTTGACCGTTCCGCTTTTGACCGAATCATTGAACATGGAGGATATATTAGCGCAAAAACAGGAACTGCTCCAGAAGCCAATGCTATTCTAATTGGAAAAGGAGTCTCAGATAAAGCAATGGATGCAGCTGCTTGTATTGGTTGTGGAGCCTGTGTGGCAACCTGTAAAAATTCGTCCGCTGCCTTATTTACCGCTGCTAAAATCAATCATTTAAATTCCTTACCGCAAGGAAAGCCCGAAGCCCATCAACGAGTATTGGATATGACGACTCAAATGGAAAAAGAAGGATTTGGGCATTGTTCTTTCACAGGTGCTTGCGAAGTGGAATGTCCAGAGGGCATTTCTATTGCCAATATAGCCGAAATGAATGCCCGATATTTCAAAGCGAAAATCTTTGGCTAATCAATGATTTATTTGGGGCATCTCCACCTGTTAGTAGGCGGAGAGACCCTATCTGATAAAAAATCAGAATTGTTTTTTTCGTGCTTTCTTATTAGGTGTAGGGGCATTTTTAGCAATATATCGATGCTTCTCAATTAATTTCAATAAATCAAAAGCACTTAATACGCCTACGATTTGCTTTTCGTGAGTTACCACCAAGTGATGAATGTGGTGATTCCGCATAATCCTAGCAGCAATATGCACATCAGAATATTTTGGAATACTCAATATTTTTGTAGTCATGATATGCCTAATTTGTGTATCATCAGAAATATCTTCTACTAAATCTTTGGTGGTTATTATTCCTTCCACTTCATTATTCTCGGTAACAATTGGCAAAGAATGGATTCCATTTCGTTGCATAATGTCTTTGGCTTGCCTTACTGTCTGATGTTTGTGCGTAGTAACTACGGAGGTTACCATTAAATCTTCAATTTTTACGTTCATTTTCTTTTTTTAATAAAAATTTGATATTTAGAATAAACCTCAATTTATTGTCTTTTTTACTCTTTTTAGGTGATACTTGTCATGCCTAAAGGGTGACATTTGTTACCTTATAAAAGGTTTTCTCATAAAGATGGGAATCACTATTCATATCTTGATTTGTTGGACATCTAGTCCAAACAAATCAAAAAAGGGGATTTAAAAATTTTGCCGTTCGATACGGCAAAATTTGTTATATTTTATCACGGTTTAGGGATCATATTTTTTATAAGAAAGCCCTTTTACCTTATACAAACAACTGTTCGTAATACTCCCTAGCCATCCGATTGAAATCAAATTTTGAAACAACATCGGTCATGCTGTTTTTCACTATAGCCAACTATTGAGCTGGTTCATTATAATATATATTTTACAGGTTTACTTCCTTATTTAGTTAATTGAATACTCCACATTCCTCTTAATTCCCCACTTGCATAACCAATGGCTTTGTCGTCAGGGTAGTGTTTTTTAATCAGTTGATAATTTTCATCAGTCAAAGTTTCGCCCAATTTTCCATGACAATTCAGACAAAAATCATTGAGCTTAATAGGTGCGTAAAAAGCTATTTTTTGCCCATCTAAAGGTTTTACAATTGGTTCTAAAGCTTGCCCATCGGCAGCTTTCTTCCCAAAATCAGCTAATACTATTTGTTCTAATTCCGTCGCTTTATTTTTAGGGTTTCTATTTTTCAAAGAAGTCCGTCTAATTACTGCTTGATGTATCTGAGATAAACTATCTGTAATTTGATACGCTGCCAAATTACAGTATTGAATCGCATTTGGAATACCTCCTTCTTTTACTGCCTTTTGCAACTGTTGAGATAAAGCGGTAAAGGTGACAGCAGCTATTTGTTTTCCTTTGCCTAAATAAACAGCTTCTTGTTCATCCGTCATTGCTGATTCGTTTTTTTGCTGCTGACTAGTGTTCTTGCAATCCCAAAAAGAAAAGGCAAGCAATAAGAAAAAGAATACAAATAAGGTCTTATTTTTCATAACTGATTTATTAATCAATGAATAGAATATCTTGCAAAGTTTGCCCCAAAACTGGCCTAACTACTGTGATGTAAATTCAAATTCTGAGTCAGCCATCCACATTGCCTGAATATCTTTTTCGCCAAATAAAGCCGCTAATGAATTAGGTTTCATTTTTGAAAGCGGTAACTCCTTTAATTTTTTGTCAATTTTCATATTCTCTTTTTTGTTTACAAATTTACGTTTTCTGTGATTATTTTTACACCTACTACGCAGTATTTACAACAAAAGGAGTGCACCAAAACGATACACTCCTCAACCAACTTAATATTATGATAAAATATTTTTTACAACATGGTAGTTGGACATACATAGTCCGAAATTTCAAACTTACCATTGGCTTTTACCGCTTTAAAACCACCTATGACATCCACCAAATTTCTATAACCTCGTGCCTGTAAAATGGAGATAAAAACCAATGAACGATAACCAGAATTACATCCAATATAAATCGTTTTCTTTTTATCCACTTTAGACATACTTTCATTGATATAATCCAAAGGAGCATTAATAGCACCTATGATATGTTCGCTGCCAAACTCACTTGCTCTTCGGACATCTACATAATTGCCTGCTTTGATTAAGCGTTCCAATTTTTCTACTCGAATGGACTTAATTGCATCTACCTCTCGCCCTTCTTTTTTCCATGTTTGAAAACCACCTTCTAAATAGCCCAAAGCATTATCATAACCTACTCTTGCTAAACGAGTAACGACTTCTTCTTCCTTACCTTTATCTGCAACGAAAACAATATTTTGTTTGACATCAGGAATCAAAGTACCAACCCAACTAGCAAAACTGCCATCCAATCCAATGAAAATAGAATTAGGAATAAAACCTTTTCTAAAATCATCTTTATCTCGAGTGTCGATGATAACAGCATCTGTTTCCCCGACAACAGCTTCAAAAGCCCTTGCACTCAATGCTTTTATCCCTTTTTCTTTGACCTCATCAAAACTTTCGTATCCTTGGATATTCAATAATACATTTTGAGGGAAATAGGCTGGGGGAGGCGTCAAACCAGTTAATACTTCTTTGACAAATTCTTCCTGTGTCATATCGGGTCTTAAAGCATAATTGGTCTTTTTCTGATTGCCTAAAGTATCCGTCGTTTCCGAACTCATATTTTTACCACAAGCTGAACCTGCACCATGTGCTGGATAGACAATAATATCATCTGCCAAAGGCATGATTTTATTTCTCAAAGATTCGTACAAATGAACGGCTAATTTTTCCTGTGTCAATTCCGCAATAACCTTTTGTGCTAAATCAGGACGACCTACATCACCAATAAATAAGGTGTCCCCACTAAATAAGCCCACTTCTTTGCCTTTTTCATCTCGCAATAGATAACAGCTACTTTCCATAGTGTGACCGGGGGTATGCAAGACCTCAAAAGTGACAGCACCAACTTTGAAAATTTGACCGTCTTTAGCAACGGTTTTCTTAAATCCAGTTTCCATAGTGGTAGGTCCATAAACAATCTTAGCCCCTGTTTTTTTAGCTAAATCTATATGCCCTGAGACAAAATCAGCGTGGAAGTGAGTCTCGAAAATGTATTTGATTTTTGCTCCGTCTTTCTTAGCACGGTCAATATATGGTTGAACCTCTCTTAAAGGGTCAATAATAACCGCTTCGCCGTTTGATTCGATATAATAAGCCGCCTCGGCTAGGCATCCCGTATAAATTTGTTCTACTGTCATTTTAATTATTTTAAAGTTATTAAACAATATATGATAATGTTTTCATGTTTTTTGCTAAAAAAATAGCCCTTGGTTTTTTTGGATGGTTAATTTAGGGACATCTGGAAGTACACATAAGCCAATAATTTAAAAGTTTACAAATATTGTTTTATTTCTGATAGTTCTCTTTTAAGCGTTAATACGGTTTAGATTAAAGGAAAGATAGGAGGTAGAATGTGTCTATGTTTTAGTTAAATCCAAGTTATTCTACCTCCCTTATCCATAAAACCCTAATTATTTTTGAGGAGTTTAGCAAACTCCGAAAACGCTATTCTTTTGAGCACCAAAATTATTATTTTCATGCTATTATAGAAATGATATTTGTCATCCTCTCCTGATGATATTTGTCAATTTCCCCTTTCTTTTTCAAATCGAGCAAAAATCTTTTCCACATTTTTATTAATGCGCTCCGCTGCTGTTTTAATATTTTCATCTGTTTGTCGAGAAAGGATTCCGTGCCATATAATTTGTTTCTTTTTGGCATCAATCAAATCAACTACTAAAGTGCCAACTTTGTATTGATAGACATTAAATTTATCTACATAATCCCATTCATCGTAATAATTTCTAATAGCTCCTTCGCTTTGCTTCGTTTCTTTCTTTACAAAAAAAGTAACTAATAAATCTGGATTTTCTGATTCCTGATAATTTAATTCCTTCATTTTATTGATGATAGCTTTTTCCAATCTTTGTCGATTAATAGGGTTCGCATCTGCTGGAAAGGCACCTTTTTGGTCTAGCAATTTAAAAGTTTTATAGGCATTAAAATTAGTGCCTTCTTCTACGTCACTAAGTACTTTAATAGGACTACAACTGGCTATTATTACTGCCAATAAAACAAAAAATAAATAAACTTGATTTTTCATGTTAATAATTTCTTGGTGTTAAAATCTAATAAAGATTTATTCTTCCTTATGCTGAATTTTATAAAGCTGTTTTCTATATCATGATTCCAATTATGGAATAATCTGTTCGGAGAAAGTTCTTCTGTCAATATTTTTCTTACAAACTGCTCGACTTCTTTAAGAAGTGTTTTTTTTATGGCAAATACCTATTTGGAAGTACAACAATTTTTGCCTTTGCCTTTTTTATTGGTACAATTTTTATTTGTTCCCTTTCCTTTCCTCCCTTTTCCTTTTTTGCCCATTTTTTCAGAACTAATAATAGCATTATAGTCACTTTGACTTAAAATAGCTGGTTGATAGTCTATCCCTTGTTTTTCAAGGTTTCGAGCAAATGCCCGTAGGTGATTTTCAGAAGCCTGTAATAAATTTTCATAAACACGTTTGCTTGCCGCATCATCTGTATGAACGATGGCTTCTTTCAGGTCTTTTATATCTAATTCCTCGATTTTCGCACCTACTCTTAATGCACTTTTAAGGGAACGCCGCCCTTCTTTAACCAATTCTTTATACAGTTTTTGGAGCTTTTTATTTTGAAAAACGCCTGCTTCATCTGCTTCAACAGACATAGGAATAGACACCTTATTAGCTATTGCCAATTCTTGCATTTTCTCAAAATGTCGTTGTTCAGAACCACTAATGTTTTTAAAAGTGGGATGCTCCCATTTATTATAAAGTGCTAAATAAACATCTCTAGCTAGTTTTTCTTCTTCTAGCATATAGGTTATATCAGACGCTTTTAAGGTCATTTCTGTTTGCCCATAAGTCGCTGTTAGAGCAACAAATAACCCAATTAGACTTAATACTATGATTCTATTTTTCATTATTTTTTAGTTTTAAAGTAAAGCAATAAATTAGTTTCCTCCTTTTTCCATGTCTCCATTGATAATTTCCTGATATTCTTCAACAGAAAGATATTGAGGTATATAAGTAACACCCCTATTATTCAGGTTTCTTACGAATGCTCGCAAGTGATTTCTTGACCCTTTTTCCAGATTTTCATAAAGCAACTCAATGTCTTCATTGTCCACATTATTATTCAACTCATTTTCTAAATCTCGAATGTCAATTTCTTCAATGGCAGCACCTACTTTTAGGGCTTCCACTTGATTTTCAAATCCTGCTACTGTCAAATTATCATACAAGCCCTGAAGCGTTGTATTGACAAATACGCCAATTCCATTTGTACCTACAGGGTCTGTCAAATCATATTTATTCAATAAAACCAAAACAGCATCCGTATGGGTTGTTTCACTTTGGGCAATGTTATTAAAGATATTCATCCCCCATTTTTCGTATAATTTCACATAAACATCATGCGCTAATTTTTCTTCTTCTCGCATGAAGATTAGACCGCTTTCTTCGGCTGCACTTAAATCTTCTTTAGGTAATAGATTTATGACCACTTGGAAAGCAGTATTACTAAAAGAAGTCGTACCCTCCTCATCAACTAGGAGCACATCTTCGGTTTCCGTTTCTGGTTCTACATCATTATTCGAATCACATTGCGTAAAAAGCATAATGGTGGCAAAAGAAAGGGCTAAAATGAACCAATTTTTCAAGTAGGAGCTATTCATATCTTTAGATTTTTTGTTTGGTGAAATAATTTTTATTTACCATACAAAGTTGCAAAGGAAATGCCTCTACTTCTGTGAAGGAAATCACATAGGTCGATGACTTTTGTCAATGTGACCAGTAAGAAAATTTATTAAAAAGGAGTGGAAAACTCAGGATTAGTAGTAAAGGTGGTATCCGTTAAAGTATGTAGAAAAGCCAGCAAATCGCTCTTTTCAGCAGCCGTTAATTGAATGCCTCCTTTATGCACATTTTTCATTAAAGGGTCGATGGTATTGGAGTTTTGTAAACCTTCACTATAAAAATCAATCACTTCTTCTAATGTCTGAAAACGCCCATCGTGCATATAAGGAGCAGTCAAGGCAATGTTCCGTAGGGTGGGGGTCTTAAATTTGCCAGTATCGTTTTCTTTTCCACTAATCATTGCCAACCCAATATCCATGAAGGTAGAATCTAAGCCATTATTATGAAAGGAATTATCCGTAAACAAAATGCTGCCATGGCAATGAAAACAATCGCCTCTTTCGGTATTAAAAATATCAAAGCCATTCAATTCCTCATCTGTAAAAAATAGACCACTTCCTGCTGCAATCGTTTTATCGTATTTGGTGTCTTTTGAAATAAGAATTCGCTCAAATTGGGCAATGGCTTTTGCTGCTAATTCTTTAGTAATATTTTTAGAACCAAAGGCTTTATAAAACAAGGTAGGGTAGTCTTTATTGGCGGTCAATTCCTCAATAGCATTCACCCAAGTTTCGTGCATTTCGATAGGATTTTCGACTGGTTCTAAAGCTTGTTGCTCCAATCCAATTGCCCTACCGTCCCAAAATAGATGCTGAGTCCACATAATATTAGTGATTTGCATGGCATTTCGAGTTCCTCTTAATCCGTCAATCCCCAAACTAAATTGGTCAGGGTCTGTAAAAGAGAATGCTTGTTGGTGACAGGTGGCACAAGATTGGGTATTGTCGCCCGATAAAATAGGGTCATAAAATAGCCTCTTACCCAAATCTACCCCTTCTACTGTTAATGGATTATCGGCAGGAATATCAGGTAATAAAAAATTGTCTGGTAATTCTAAATTATAAGGGGTTGGTGAATAAGGCGCTTCAATCGGTGGGTCAACAGATGGATTAATTGGCTTATCTTTTTGACAAGCCAGCAATGAGCAAAGCATAATTATTCCAATAATCAAAAGATTATATCGGTTCATATATCATCTTTTTAAAAAAGGGCTCCCTGAAAATTTTTTACTGTTTTCAAAGAACCCAAAATTGAAAGAGTCGTGTTTGTTTTAGTTTGAAAAATGGAGGGTTCTTTTCTATTGTTATTTTTAATTGGAAATTACATCCGCAACACTAAAAACTGTTTGTCCATTCTCTTTTAGGATAGTTTGTGCATTTTGATTCATCATTATCATCGCACCAAATTCTTCAAAATCATAGGTGTTCGGATTTTGTAGCCATTCCATTAAATCCATTTCCAATAGAAGAGATAAATTATTGCCATCAACATTCATTGCTGAAATAGGCAGAGAAATTTCTACATAATTTTGATTACCTCCAGTTGCGCCTGTATGGAGATTGAAATTCTTTAGTTCGCCCGTTCCATTTAAATCATATTTTCCTTCAAATTTCATGTAGTGATAGCCTTGGTCGCCAGGGATGGGCCACTCCATATTCACATTGGTTTGAGTATTCGGTAAACCACCATCAATATTGATGTCTTCTTCTAGTCCGAATGTAAAAGTTAATCGGTTATAGTCCCCTGCTGGTATTTCTCCTAAATCCAACATCCGAGTATTTTCATCCGCTATATCTCTATAATGGATATTTTCAAAACTAATACTTGTTCCATCTGCCTGATACAGTTCTATTTCCGATACATAATACTTCAATCGATAAATGTAAAAGGGGTGTCCTGCAAGGGATTGATAAGCTTTGTTTTCTAACTCCAGCGTTTCTGTTCCTACTTTATGGTCAAAACTTAAACTGATTGTTCCCGATTCAGCATCCTTATCACAACCCATGAATAAGGCGAGGGCAAATACACTTAAGAAGCTAGTTAGCACTTTAAAATTTTTCATAAATGTCTTAGATTTTTGGTTATTTAAATGTGTTTTCTTCTTACAATATTATTATTAACTAACTTAGCTTTCTGTGATTTGCATCACTTTGGAGGGTGATAAAAATCAGTTGATAATTGTCCTTTTTTATTGGCTAATAGCGGACAATAAGCACAAAAAAACTATCTTACTTAAGAAGTAGATAGTTTTTTATGTCTGCTTATTTTTTATGCTGATTTAGCCTTTTCTTCTGCTTCTTCTGCTTTCTTTCCTTTCTCAAATAAAGAATAGATATAAATCGGAATTTTTACCTTTCCTAATCTTTTCTTAATGAGCGGCAAAACGTCTTCCCACTCTAATCCACCATATCCCGTTGCCAATTTAGGAATGGCTAAGCTTTGAATATTTTCTGAGACAATTCTTTCCGCCAATTCCTTTAGGCTATGATCAACACTAGACAATTTAGCATTCCCTAGGCGTCCTTTATGTGATTTTGCAGGTTCTTGGGTCAATAAATTAAATATACGGACACCGCCAACTCCACCCCACATCCAAACTTCCCCTGGATGAGGGCTCTGCAAACGGCAATAATGTCTAAAATCCTTTGCCATTGCTGGATAATTTTTTCTCAAACTCAAAGCTAATCCACTATCAAAGTGGTCATTAGGTGCAACGCCATGTGCGATAGCTTGTGCACTTGTTAATAGAATATCACCTGATACTTCTGTAATCATATTTATTTACTGTTTTAAGTTATAAATTCTAATTTTTAGATAGACATAGAAGTCCCTAATTTTGGACTTGCTTCCGATATTTCTAAACTCACTTGCGACTCAAACTGCTTAAAATTATCTTGAAACAATCGAATTAGTTTTTCCTTGATTACCTCAAATTTGTTTTTGTCCGCCCATGTCTTACGAGGTTGTAATAATTTGGCAGGTACACCCGGGCAGCTAACTGGAACAGCAAAGCCAAATTCTGGGTCAATGGTTGTGGTTACTTTTTCTAAATCTCCATTTTGGATAGCATGGATAATCGCTCTGGTATAAGCTAATTTAATTCTGGAACCCGTCCCATACGCACCTCCTGTCCAACCTGTATTGACTAACCAAGCACTACTTTGGTGTTTCTTGATTTTATTTGCCAATAAACTAGCATATTTATTAGGATGCCACATCATAAAAGCTGCACCAAAACAGGCAGAAAAAGTGGCTATAGGTTCTGTAACGCCCATTTCTGTTCCTGCAACTTTTGCGGTATAGCCTGAAATAAAATGATAACTGGCTTGTTCAGGACTTAATCGACTGACTGGAGGTAAAATTCCAAAGGCATCGCAAGTCAAGAAAATAACGTGATTGGGATGCCCCGCCAGACATGGTTTTTGAATATTGTCTATATAATGAATAGGGTAGGAGGCACGGGTGTTTTGTGTGATAGACGTATCTCTATAATCTACTTTTCGAGTATTTTTATCATAAACCACATTTTCGAGTACCGTTCCAAACCGAATGGCATTATAAATATCTGGTTCATTCTCAGGAGATAAATCAATAGCTTTGGCATAACAACCACCTTCGATATTAAAAACACCCTTTTCTGTCCAGCAATGTTCATCATCCCCAATTAATTTTCGATTTGGGTCGGCACTCAATGTAGTCTTTCCTGTGCCTGATAAACCGAATAAGAGGCTAACATCTCCCTTAGTGCCAACATTTGAAGAACAATGCATCGGCAACACTTGCTTTAGCGGCATTAGATAATTCATCACCGAAAAGATGCCTTTTTTCATTTCTCCAGCATATTGCGTACCTAAAATAACAATTTCTTTTTGTTCCAGATGCAAATCAATACTGGTTTTGGAAGTCATTTTGGAGGTAAACCGATTGGCAGGAAAACTTCCACCATTATAAATTACGTAATCAGGCGCTCCAAAATCTGCCAGCTGTTCTTCAGTAGGCATGATTAACATATTTTGCATAAACAAAGCATGGTAAGCCCGAGTGCAGATAATCCTTACTTTTAATTGATAATCGGTATCCCATCCAGCATAAGCATCTACAACAAAAAGGCGTTCGCAAGTATTGAGATAATCAATAGCCCGCTCTCGATTGACCATAAAAGTATGCTCGTCCAGTTCGATATTAATGTCGCCCCAATCAATGTTGTTTTCCGAATCAAGATGCCGAACAATTCTTTTATCTTTTGGGCTACGACCTGTTTTCTCTCCGGAATAAACTAAGAGCGCACCATTATCAGAAATAGCGGTTCCCTTTTCGTGGCGTAAAGCGATTTCATATAAAATAGGTGTACTCGTATTGCGATAAATTTCTTGGACTTCTATACCGCTTTTTTGTAGATTAAACTTCATGATTGACTACTAAATTTTAAAGATTAAAAAATAGAAACACTACAAATATCAAGAATACAAATGTATTTATAGAAGACAATAAAGTTGATGACAAAAGTCAGCAACGGCTAGTGATATTTGTCACCTATTTCTAGGTAGAAACTAGCCAATTTTATCCTAAAAAAAGAAAAATAGCATGAGCGAAAATAACTTAAGAACTGTAATGACTCCACTTCCAATTACCCTTACTAGAAATGATTGTTTGGATAAAGTAGCGGATATTTTTAATCAGCATAAAATTCATCACCTGCCTGTTGTTGATGAAGCTGGTCAATTATCAGGTATGCTAAGTAAGACAGATTTTGACCGACTCCAACATGGAGCTACTTTATTTCGAATTCCAGACCGAGAAGCCTACAATAAAACTTTATTTCAAATAACAAGGGTGGCAGATGTGATGACGAAAGATGTGGTCGCATTAAGTCCTTTTGATACGATTGGCAAGGCTTATACTATTTTTAAGAAAAATATTTTCCGTGCTATTCCGCTACAGGAAAAGGGTAAACTGGTGGGTATTGTGACCCCGCTTGATTTATTAGATTATTTTATGCAAAAAGAAGCGAAAAAAAACGATTAACATGGGTGATTTTAGTGTTCGACAAATTAAAGATGCTGCTGATAGAGCAAAAATGTATCATCATATATTAGAAGACATTCGAGTTTTTGATCGAATGATTAAAGATGGACATATAGAAACTGGGCCCCCTAAAATTGGAGCGGAACAGGAATTATGTTTGGTAGATTTACAAGGCGATCCTTCTACAAATGCGTTGCAATTCCTAGAAAATATAAATGATGAACACTACACCAATGAATTAGCGCTCTTCAATCTAGAAATAAATTTAGATCCGCTTCCCCTTTCCCGAAATTGCTTTTCGCAAATGGAAAAAGATTTACTTCAATTGCTAGAAAAAGGAAATCAATTAGCAAAAAAATATAACAACAACTTATTGCTTACAGGCATAATGCCCACTTTAAAGTACCGACATCTTCAGTTTGAGAATATGACGCCCATTCAACGGTATCAAACGTTAAGTAAGGTGCTTTCTGAAATAAGGGGGAGTGACTTTCAGATTTATTTGCAAGGAGTAGATGATTGTATACGTTCCCTAGATAGTGTGTTATTTGAGGCTTGTAATACCAGTTTTCAATTGCATTTGCAAATGCACCCTGAAACATTTGTCCATCAATATAATTGGGCTCAAATGATAGCTGGTCCCGTTTTGTCCGCTTGTGTTAATTCACCACTAGTCATGGGGAACGAATTGTGGGCAGAAAGTAGGATTGCTATTTTCAAACAAAGCATGGACACGCGAAGTGCTAAGAATCATTTGCGTAAAAAACTACCTCGTGTATATTTTGGAGATAATTGGTTAAGAGATAGCCCCGCAAATCTTTGGAAAGAAACAGTTATGCGCTTTCCGCTACTGATTACTTCAGATGATTTTGAAAGTAGTGAGGCGCTTTTAAACGCAGGCGAAATGCCTAGACTTCGAGCGGTACAATTGCATAATGGTACTACTTATACTTGGAATCGGCTATGTTATGGTAGGGGAGGAGCGAAACCTCATATTCGGATAGAATGTCGCTATTTGCCTGCTGGGCCAAGTCCAATAGATGAAATAGCAAATTTTGCCTTTTGGATTGGTTTGATGTGTGGTCAGCCTGAAAGTTGGACTACTCAATGGCAGGGGATGGATTTTCGAGTCGCTAAAGATAATTTCCTAAAAGCTGCTAGATACGGCTTATCGACTGTATTTAATTGGTTTGGAAAAAACTATTCGGCTAAATCATTGATTTTAGAAGTGTTATTACCAATGGCAACAGAAGGATTAAGAAAATTTGATTTATCAGAAAGCGATATTACCAAGTATTTATCGGTAATAGAAAAACGAGTAAACCAAGAAAAAACAGGGGCAGCATGGATGGTCAGTAATTATCGAAATTTGCAGAAACGAATGAGTAAAGCAACAGCTTTAAAAGTGCTGACACAGGAAACTATTGATTTCCAAAAAGAAAATTATCCAGTACATCAATGGGATGATTTGTTAGCCAATGAAAAGCATTATCCTGTTTATACGGCTGAAAATAAGGTCATTAAAGTAGAAGAATTGATGAGTACCGATTTACAAATAATTCATGAAGAAGATTCTATAGAACTAGCTTCTAGTATCATTGATTGGAAAAAGATTCACCACCTCCCTGTAGAAAACCTAAATGGAGAATTAGTGGGTATGGTAACCGATGGACTTATGCAAAGACACCTTCAAAAGGGAAATCCTACCGCTACCCTTATCAGAGATATTATGATTAAGAATGTCAAAAGCGTAAGCGCAAATGATACGCTAGCAAAAGCAAAATACTTGCTGGACGCCAATCAGCTTAGTGGTATTCCTGTTACTTTTAAAAATAAATTAGTTGGTATTTTAACGAGAAATGACTTAAAATAAATCATGATAAATATCATTTCCATTTTTTGTCATGGTCTTCTTCAAAATATTTAGAAAACCATTCAAGTTCATCTACTTTCTTAACCTATAAAAAATGGAGTAAATGAATAAAAAAGAACAAGACCTGTACTAAATTTTTGCATCAGACACTAACCCAGTATGGTCATTAAGCCATTGTTGAATAACCATTTTAGGTAAAGCTCCTTTCAGTTGGGCTTTAGGTTTCCCTTTTATAAATAATACAGTTGTAGGATTAGAAGAAATTTGATATTGTTTTATATATTCAGGGCAGTTAGATATAGGTAAACTCACAAAATCTACTGTTCCTTTCATTTGTTCGACAATCTCAATAAGTATTTTTTCCATCCACTTACATGGGCCACAACCTGGAGCGGAAAATTCTACAATCACGGGTTTGATAAAACTCCGTTCTAACACTTTTTTCTCAAAATTAAACATAATTATCCATTATTTCGCTCGAATAATATATTGGTACTTCCTCCTCACAAGGTTGCATTACTAATGACCTCTTTGTAGTTAGTCCAAAATCATTATTCTTTCAAATAAAGCACATAAATATTGAGGCAATCTTATGATTATTCATTTAAAAGAATAGTGATTTATGTTAATCAGATTGCTGATTTTTATCACTACATTCGTTCAAATTAGTTGAAACGCCCCTCCGTTCTTTAGCCAAGGGGAGTTTCAAGGAAGGTTATCTTTTTAAATTTCGTAATTCCATTTTGAAGTGTGAAATTTATGACTTTGGGGGGCAAAAAGAAAAGACTGATAGTAAAATGGCGTATCCATCTAAGGTTTTCACTCCCCGTCTAGGTAACATTTTCCTCTTTTAAGCCTTTTATCAACATATCGGTGTACCTCGGCGACGTGTTCTAAGGAAAATCATTTAGCAATAGCCGTAGAAAATCATTGACCGAACTGATAAAAGTCACCCCTTATCTCTCATTATTAACTTAATTTGCCTTTAAAATATTTATAAACTCATAACTGTACACTATGTTGATTATGATAACAGGTTTACCTGGAAGTGGAAAAACGACTTTTGCCAAAGCCTTAGCAGGTTCTTTAAATGCGGTGCATTTAAATACAGATATTATTCGAGATAGTATGGGCAAGAGAGGGAAATATGATGAAGCCTCCAAGTCGATGATATACGCCAAAATCCTCAAGCAAACGGAATCTTATTTACACCGTGGAGAAGATGTAGTGGTGGATGCTACGTTTTATAAAGCAGCGCTTAGAAAGCCATATAAACAATTGGCTAAAAAATATAAAAAGCAATTATTTTGGTTTTTTGTAACTGCTGCGGAGTCCATTATCAAAGAGCGGATGCAGCAAAAAAGGCAATTCAGCGAAGCAGATTTTGAGGTCTATTTAACTATCAAAGACATTTATGAACCTTTGGAAGAAAGGCATTTAATATTGCATTCCGATAGGGAAGAGGTAGATAAGATGATTATAAAAGCAAGAGAATATTTGTCTTTAGCTCCTTTTCAAATGACCTCTTAAGTTTGAATACAATGGCAAAAAACCAACCACTCACCCTACCTCTCAAAAAGCCATTGAAAAATAAAAAGAGTTTACTGACCAATATGAGCAAAGATTTTTGGAAAGATGCTGAGACTGTTGAGTCATAAATAGGTGTATTGAAAGATGTTTATTGACAAAAGTCACTTTCCCCATTGATTTTTATCAATATCTTCAACCAGTTAATCAAGTAGTTTTAACATAAAAAACGACTCGATATGACTAGCGAACAAATCTCCAAAATAATTGAGTATAAAGCATTTAAAGACAGCCCACTTGTTGTAGAACTGCGGGAAACGCATATTTCTTGGATTATCCTGACCGAAAATTATGCTTTTAAAATCAAGAAACCCGTCAAGTTTTCTTTTCTAGATTTTTCGACATTAAAAAAGAGAAAATATTATTGTGAACAAGAAGTTAGTTTAAATCAGCGATTAGCTAAAGATACTTACCTAGGAGTCGTACCAATTCGATTAAATCACGACATTCCTTTTATAGATGGTCTAAAAGGAAAAATTATTGGCTATGCGGTAAAAATGAAACGTTTGGACAACGAACGGGAGATGGACGTGCTGCTCCAAGCGGGTAAAGTCAATAAGAATCATCTATTTCAATTAGCAGACCAATTGGCTACTTTTCATGCTTTTACGGATGAGGTAGAAGAAGCTCCGAATATAGAAAAAATGCAGGAAGATTTTGCTGATATTGCCAAGGTTGAAGATTTAATTCGTCAAGAAATTGGCGAAAGCGCAGCTAAAAAAATTGAAACATCCATTGTGTTTTCCCATCAATTTTTAAAAGCCCACGCCAAAGATATTCGAGAACGGCATATCATGGGACTTAATATTGACGGTCACGGAGACTTACATTCTGGCAATATTTTTTTATTAAACCAGCCTATCATTTTTGATTGCATTGAATTCAATCCGCATTATCGACAGATGGATGTATTAAGCGAATTAGCTTTCCTCTGCATGGATTTAGATTTTTATGGACAAGCAGGTTTAGCTATCTATTTTATGAAAAGGTATAACATCAATTACCCTGTAATTATTACGGAGGCGGATCATAGGCTATTTTTATACTATAAATTATATCGAGCCAATATTCGGATGAAAGTGAATGCGTTGCGTGCCATGCAGGCCATTGAAACTAATATCCGAAAAAAACACTTAAGATTGATGGAAGATTATTACCAATTATTCAAACATTATTTGACCCTTTTAGAGGATAAACAAAAGGAAATAGGTAATGCAAATGGAAATAGGATAGCGAGGGCGTCTTAAATGGGTCATCTTTTTTATTCCCAAAACACTTATAGATATAGACTCTAAACTAAAACAAACACCATGATTTTTTTAACTTTACTTTTTTTGTCTTTCTTTCGATTGATTCAGTATCTATTGGAAAATCAATAAATGGCTTTTGATTTTTTACAATAAAAACGATTTTAATTGCTCTTTTATTAAAAATAATATCATTTTTTCTAGCATTTTTGAAGATTTTTTAATATATTAAAGCATAGAAGTATATAGGTAAAAACCCAATCAAACCATAAATTAAATTTTTACTAAAACTGCTTAATTATGAATCCACCATACTACTTTGTGCGAAGTTAAAAACAACAATTAAACTTCGCACTAATTTCATACCTTATTCATATCGTTTATCACTTTAATGCATAGTCATTAAAGTTGTGTGTTTTACTTGATTACTGCCTGTATTGAATTACCACTACTGGAGTTTATATTGTAATGCCGATACTTACCTCTTGATTGATGGATTTGATTGCGCAACTACAAGGAATTTTTTATTCAAAACTCTTTTCCTAACTATTTTAAAACCACACTTATGTATAAGAAAATTTACCAATCATTATTACCCTTTTTTAGTGTACTTAGCTTAATTCTACTCCTATTTTCAAGCTGTAATAATCAAGATCCTGTTCAAATAACTTTTGCAGCAGGCCCTGATGAAACAGAAACCATTCAATATTTAGTAGATAAATTTAATAAAGAAAATAAAGGAAATATTCAAGTGGATTGGCGACAAACAGCACGAAGCACCAACGAAAATTTCGAAGAAATTCAAACTGATTTTGATGCCACAAATCCTGAGATTGATGTATTTGCTTCGGATGTTATCTGGACGGGTGTTTTAGGCGCACAAGCTTCTGTAGAAGATCTTTCCAAGCAATTTTATAATGATTATAATCCTAGAGATTTTGTACAAGCAGCAATGAATTCAGCGACCTATAATTTTAGTATTTATGGTGTACCTTGGTTTACCGATGCTGCCATGATTTATTACCGAAAGGATTTATTAACAAAATATGGATTTACTAAACCACCTGTAACTTGGGAAGAATTACAAACCATGGCTAAAACAATAATGGAGCAAGAAAATATGCCTTATGGGTATGTTTTTCAAGGGGATAAATACGAAGGAGGAGTCGCCAATGCCTGTGAATTTATTTGGAATGCAGGCGGGCAAATTACGATGGATAATTTATCCGTCAGCGCCGATTTTGGAGGAGAACATTTTGAACCAAGTATTATTACCATTGATAGCAAAGCCTCAGAAGATGGGTTTAGGATGGCTAGACAATTAATCGAGGAAGGCATTTCCCCAGAAGCAGTAGTCAATTATCGAGAATTAGAAGCAACCAATGCTTTTTTATTAGGCAAGGCTGTATTTATGCGTGGTTGGCCTGGGGTTTATGGACAAATCTTAAAAAATAAAAATAGCGTAAATGCGAAACAAGTCGGTATTAGTTCCATTCCTGTTTTAAAAGCAGGTACTCCTTCTTATAGTTGTTTAGGTGGCTGGAATCTAATGATTGCTAATCATACTTCAGCAGCGAAAAAAGAAGCTGCTTGGGAATTCATTCAATACTTAACAGCAGCGCCTCAACAACGAACTCGTGCTTTGCGAAGTGGTACTTTGCCTACACTAAAAGCACTTTATGAAGAGGAGCAATTATTAGCAGAAGTCCCAGTCATGCGTTTTGCAAAACAAGAAATTCAAAACGCAAGGAGCAGACCAGTATCGGCGCATTACATGGAGTATTCTCCAGAAATAGCCATCATTTTTAACCAGATGTTGGGAGGAGAAATATTGCCAGAATATGCCGTTTTTGCTTTACAAGAATATTTAGAAGACATTCGCTTAGACCATACGGTAGCGAATCATTGATTATCCTATAAATTAAGCCTTTCTATTAATCATTGACCCTAACATTTTGAAAATGTTGGGGTCAATTTTTTTTATTGACAAAAATCACCTTCAATAAATGATAATTATCAGTAAACTTAAATCAAAAACTTCTCAATTTACAACTTAATAATAGCACAATTGGATAAAATAAGTCCAGCTAAACCCAACTAAAATGCGATTAATGTTATTAAAAATAGGCTTATTTCTGATTGTTGTCTTCATTGCAATAGGTTTCTATTTTAGTAGTGTTGCTATGATGTACGATAAGAAAATAGAGATAGAAGTGGCCGACTTTCAGAAAGCGGCACAGAAAATTCCCAACCGAATTTATAGTCACCATGACCTTATTAATTTGCCAGAACCCGTTCAGCGATATGCGGAATATGCTTGTCTCTTAGGTACACAAAGCATAAAATTCGCCCATTTAAAGCATACTGGATTTTTCAGAACTGCTCAAAATGAGGATTTTTTACCGATTAATGGCGAAGAATTTTTCATTACGCAATCTCCTGGGTTTATTTGGAATGGTCAACTAAAAATGAAAGGCTTACCGATTGCAGTCAGAGACCGTTATTGGAATGGAGAAGGCAATATGTTGGTACAAGCTTTATGGAGTTTTCCGCTGGTTAATGAAAGAGGAAAAGAAATAAATGTTTCTTCCCTTTTGCGCTATTTAATGGAGGCCGTTTGGATTCCAACCACTTTATTAGGGGATAATATTCAGTGGACAGCTATTGATGAAAATACTGCGAAAGCAACCATCACAGATGGGGATATAAGTGGTTCAGTCATCTTTACTTTTAATGAAGAAGGCGCAATTACGCATGCTGTTTCTTATGACCGATACCGAACAGAAGGTGACCAACAAGTAAAATCCCCTTGGATGGCAACCATGCGAGAGTATCAATCAATAAATGGGTTTATGGTGCCAACGAAGGCCAATGTAGCTTGGGAAATAAACGGCGAAGAATTTGTTTATGCTAAGTTTCTCGTCACAAACATAGATTACACACCTAAGGAAGAATTTATGCCATGAAAGATTTAACTATTCAAAAAAACAAATCTTTAGTAGCTTTTTTAGCACTATTCTTTTGCTTATTGATGAATGCCAATGGGCAAGCAGGACTTCGATTGGATACGATTGTACCAGTCAAGAAACCACACCTAAAAGCGGCTACCAACATTCTCGTTTTTAATACGCTTATCAATCGTTATGATGCCTATTTTAAAGGAGGAGGGCAAGATTTTGCCAATGTGACTTTTAAATCCATGTGGAAAAACATTACAGGTGGACTTGATTGGGATTGGAATTTGTTTAATACCAATTGGGCAGGGCATCCTTATCATGGTTCGCTGATGTATAATACTGCCAGAACGGTTGGTTTAAATTACTGGCAATCTGTGCCTTACGCCATCGGTGGGGCAGCAGTTTGGGAATTTCTGGGAGAAACCCATGCCCCAAGTACCAGCGATTTAATCACCACATCTATTGGCGGTATTTATTTAGGAGAAGTGCTTTTTCGAGTTTCAGAATTAGTCTTGGATGATAGGGCTACGGGTTGGAATCGTTTTGGCAGAGAATCACTAGGGTTTATTCTAAATCCAGTTGGTGGGCTCAATCGGCTTGTTTATGGTACAGGGAATGACCATCATACTTTTCCCAATCACCTAAAAACTCCTGCTCGTTTTCAATTAACTTTAGGCAGTAATTATGTAATAAATAATCCTAATTTTCCGAGTACTCGATTTAAGCCTTATATCGAGTTAGGTTTGCTCTACGGTGACCCATTTGAAAAACGTTCTAATTATCAACCTTTTGATATCTTCAACTTAGTGACTTGGCTGCGTTTTGAAGAAACTAAAAATAATTATCGACTAAAAATCAACGATGATTTTTATTTGCCCTATTGGAATATTTATTCTTACGGTATTTTGGCGGGTAAAAATTTTCACCATACAGACCAACAAAATCAAATTATTGGAATTTTTCAGCATTTCGATTATTTGAATAATAAAGCCTTTGAAGTAAGTGCCCTCGGCTTTTCTGGTGGCTGGCTAAAAAACGCTTTTTTAAAAAATAATTGGGAAGTACTGACCTCGATTCAATTAGGCGTAATTGCTTTAGGTGGTAGTAATTCTGAAACGGTAGAATGGGTTAGACCTCCAGATGAGCGAGATTTAAGAGACTATATTATGGGACCTGGGGTATTAGCCAAATACGACCTTTTTTTAGATCATCCTAAATGGGGTAATTTAGCTTTCCGCTATGGTCATTGGACTATTTTTGTCGCCTCTGGTCCAAAAGGAACGGAAGATGTCAACCTGTTTGATCTTCGATACAGTTTTCCAATCTTTAGAAAAGTGAATTTTGGCGTAGAGTATATCTATTACCTTCGAATGGCAGATTACACAAATGAAGAGACGCTTTATAAAGTAACGGATAAGATTTCTGAGTTTCGAGCTTTTGCAGCTTATCGGTTTTAATAAAGGATTAGCTAAAAAATTGATATAATAAATATTTCTATTACATCTAATATCCGTGTTCCTTCATTAATCCGTGGTAGTAATTTTCATACCACGGATTAATGAAGGGACACGGATAATTATCTTTTTTTAACCTAACGATTTAAAAAAAGGACAGGAGTAGCTTTACGATTTTATCTGTTTAGGCGAAATTTATAATTGTTGACCGACCATATTTATGATTGATTCCCTCTATTTAGTATCCCTCAAATTATTTTTTAGGTAGGTGATAATTATCACCTACTTAGGTTGCTTAAAATCACTACGCTCACCTATTCTTCCCTATACCTTTGAGTAAATATTTAAAATATCATAAAAAAATAATATGAATTCATCGAATCTTCCAATGCTATTAATAGTAATGACTTTTTTTATTGGAAATAATTTATTGGCACAAACTACGGACTTTCAAAAAGCAACCACTAAAGCAAGAAAATATGTCCAGAAAAATGCCAATCATAGTCTAGTCATTGGGATTGTCCAAAATGGCAAAACTAGGGTCTTAACTTATGGAAAAATGAGTAAAGAAAATAAAGTGCGTCCAGATGGGAATACGCTCTTTGAAATCGGCTCAGTTACCAGCGTTTTTACGACTTCTTTAATGAAATTAGAATCGCAAAAGCAATTATTCAAAATGGAAGACCGTATTCAAGACCATTTTAGAGATGGGGTAGAAGTGCCCAATTACCAACATTATTATTGTACTAAAGTCACTTATAATAATCCGATGACGGTGGATGAAATGGAGCGGGAAATTATTAGTTGTCGGCCTGACCCAATGAGAGGAGAGGCTTGTATTACTTTTTGCCATTTGGCTTCTCATAGTTCTGGTTTAAAAAACAATCCTAAAGGGTTGTATTCTTGGAATCCTATTCGGATTGCTAAACAGAAAAAAGACCCTTACCAAGGTTTCACAAAGGAAGAATTGTACGGCAATTTGAAAAAAATGGAATTATCCAATGAACCTGGTCGCTTTTTCCGGTTCTCCAATTGGGGAATCGCCGTATTAGGAAATTTAGTAGCGGATATAGCAAACGAACCTTACGAAGGCTTATTGAAAAACCGAATTTTAAAGCCATTGCGATTGAGTGATACTAGAATTACTTTATCAGAAGAACAAAAAGGTAGATTGGCAAGCGGTCACGACCGAAAAGGCAAAGTCATTGACCCTTGGCATTTTAAATCTATGGCACCTGCTTTGGGCTTAAAATCGTCTGCCAATGATTTATTGAAATTTGTGCAAGCGAATATCTATACTTCCAACGCCGATTTGGAAGATGCCTTTGCCCATGTACAAGGCGCACAAGTTGACTTACACGAACGCAAATTGGACCGTTTTACCCAAATGGGCTACGGTTGGTTTACCAGTACTTTAAATGAATCAACCAATTTACCCGTTCAATGGATTAGTGGAGGAACAGGCGGATTTAGGTCTTTTATTGGGTTTAGTAAAGATACCAAAACAGGGGTAGTCGTATTGTCGAATTCAGCGAATGATGTAGATGAGATTGGGTTTTTAGTTTTAGAAGGCTTGAATAATCACCCTGCTAAAGTAACAAAAGCAGTTGCTAAAAGAGGGCAGTAATACAACGCTGTGGGCTGCTGAATAATACCGATAATTTACCTAAAAAGTGCCATTTAAAAGATTTCATAAGTTATAGCGTTTTAATAGAAGGGCTTATCAATATCCTTCCATACCGATAGCTATCGGTATGGAAGGATTCGATAAAATACAAACTATTAAATATTAAAACGCAAAAATGAAAAAAATTAATAACAAAAAATGGCTACTAATTAGCAGTTTATTTTTAATAATTTCCACTTTTTCCTGCACAACGCTCCCCAATTATATGCTGCCTAATGAGCCGATGTGGAAAAATAATGGCTTAGCAGAAAATCATCAAATCAATGGTCGCCTAAAAGTGGTTAGTTTCAATATCGAATTTTCCAGAGCCATCAAAAAAGCCATTGCTGAATTAAAAAATCAACCAGATTTAGCCAATGCTGACGTGATTCTTTTGCAGGAAATGCACGAAAAAGGTACACAAGAAATTGCGGATGAATTAGGGTATAATTATGTTTATTATGCCTTCAATTATGATATTGGATATCAGCAAAATTTTGGCAATGCCATCCTTTCTAAATTTCCCTTGGAGAATGAAGAGAAAATTATTTTACCTCACGCAAAAAGGTCTAATAATCGCAAACGAATGGTGACTTTAGCGACGATTACCGTAAATGGAAAAAACATCCTGCTTTGTTCCGTTCATTTAGATACCATTTTATTATGGCGAGGCAAAAGGCTAGACCAATCTAAGTTTTTAACCAACCTAATTACCGATTATAAAGCTCGGAATAAGATTGATTACGCTATTATCGGTGGTGACTTCAATACCCTTTTAAAGAATTATCGAAAGAAAGTTATCAGTCATTATACCGCTATTGATTTTGATTGGATGACCGAAAAAGTAGGCGCAACGGGTAGCGAAGTGAATGGTTGGCTAAAACCTACTAATGACCATATTTTTGCGGATGGATTTAATTTAATTGATGCAGGTAAATATGAGCAAACCGAGGCTAGTGACCACTATCCAATATGGGTGGAGATGAGTTTTGAGTAAGGCTTAGATATGCCATATTTCTATTGCCAAGTGTTCTAAACCATTCGCTCCATCCACTCTAGAAATGTTAATTTTAAGCCTTTATATTCTGCTTTAAAATTGTCGATAGCCTTTCTTTTATCGTCATGGGTAGAATTAACGATGGCATCTACTGAACCATTCAAGCTGGCTAGTCTAACCATATTACGTTCATGTTCGACAATATCGGACATGAGTGTTTTTAAATCGGTTTTATGAACCATAAAATTAGCCATTAACTCTTCGAGTATACTATTGTTTTGTTGCTTATGTTGTTCCTCTAAAAAACCTTCTAATTTTTTGGTAATAATTATTATTTCATTAAAATAATATTGTAATTCATTAAGCCATAATTGATGCTCAAATTGGATGAACGCTACCTTTTCTATTGCCTTAGTCATGTCTTTTTAATTTAAAAGTCATTAAAAAATAAGTATTGGATTATCGTTTTTCAATATCAAAAAAATTACCTATTACACTTGCCAAACCTTGCCTATGCTCATAAATATCCTCTAATTGAATGCGTTCACCATCCTCCTTCTCTATCTCTAAGTCATAGCGAAAAACAACGGTTGTACCCACAGGCGCATAATAGTACAAACGCCAAGTATCGGCCTCTTTCAGGGCTATACAGCCATTAGAATAAGCCTTTCCTAAAGTTTCAGGATTAGTAGTTGGATGAATCAATTGCCCATAGCGATGACCATTTATGGCTGGTTCGAGGTAAGGAATCAAAGGCATTTTGGTGTATTTGCCATCATCTCTTTTGGTCAATTTATATCGTTTGCCGTCTACCGGATTGATAAAAGCAGGAAAGCGTTCGATGCGTACAATTTTACCAGTACCCGAAATGGTCTGCAAATCCACGTCTTTTTTTGCCATATCCAAATATTTTATCTCCTTTCTACCTACTCGAACGGGAAAAGTATAAAGGGTTTTGCCAGCCTCCATAATGCGCAATTTGAACTCTGGAATATTTAAATCAATGGTTACCATTGTCCGTTTACCAATCAGGATAGCTGCTTTTTCAATACTAGGAATTTGTAAGATTGAACCCTTTTCTAGGATGATTAAGTCCCTTTGGTCATACACAAATTGCCCTTTTTCCATACGTCGGTAATAGTCTGTATTTTCCAAAGTATCAATTATCCAATCATTGGCTCGAACCAATAAATGTTCGTCTAGTTGATAGGGTAGGAGCGTATCATAAACACAAACCAAGCTGTCCATAAAATTAAAGTAAGTTCGCAATGGCACATTATAAGGTACTTGAATTTGATAAAGAGTAGTATCCTTAATTATCGGTTTGTCAACGACCTTAATTGGCAAAGCAGACACTTTTTCCTTATCAAATACTTCTCGATATGGTTGATAAAATAATAGGATGCCCAGCATGATGGAATACAATAAGGGTAACCCTAATTTATGGTAATTTTTATGTCTAAGCATGGCTTGTTTTTCTACAAAATTATTTCATCCTTCCCTGTCAATTGGTGATAAAAATCATCCACCTACCATAATAAATATCATTTGGAATAGCCTATATTTTTTAGAATATTGTCTCGAAAGGAATTTTTTTATGGGCGGAGAAATCCGCCCTTTTTTAAACATTGATAATGAACTGGATAAAATTTGCCTTTTTTATAGCAGCCATTTTAATTTTAACCGAGGCCTTTACCGAAACGGCAGGCATCTTACTGGTTGGCAACGGGGCAGATTGGATTGCTATCAAAAACGTAGCCTTATTATTAATGGATTTATTTCTAGGATTGGGCATTCTTTTTAGCATTTTTTTAAGCAATAGCGAATTTCCAAAAGGTATGAGTTTGGGCATAATTTTATTAGCGATTGTTCTTCATGCTAGCAGAGCTGTTGAATATATTTTTATCCCAGAAATCGCCTATTGCTACTATCCGGAAATGTTTTGGATGAATAATTTAAAACTAGCTGCCTTACTAGTGGCACTAGGACTTACTTTTTTATCCCAAACAGTAAAAATTGATTTAAACAACCTTAAAAATATACCGAGTAATGGATTTTAAAGTAAAAGATTTAATGATGTCACCTTTAGTGACGACCACCAAAAATAGTACGATTGATTATGCCAGAGAATTAATGGAACGTAAAAGTATCCAAGCGATTCCTATTGTCGAATCTAAAGATAATTTGGAAGTCATAGGCATTATTACCTCTTCCGATTTGCGAGGCATTAGCGACGGAAGTGCTTTGGTTGAAGACTATATGACCACCGATACTTATTGGGTCAGAGCAGAAGTTGATGCAGAAATTGCTGCTCGAATTATGCTAGAAGAAAACGTGCACCATTTATTGGTTAAGACCGATGACCAAGTAGTTGGGATGCTGAGTTCTTTGGATTTTGTTCGGTTGGTTTCGGAGAAGGATTTTTTGATGGTTTGAGGGTGAGGGGGTTACCCAATCACTCCCAACCGCTTAAACCCCTGCACCAACAAAACAGGCAACCAACTAAACCCAATCACATATCCAAAATACGCCAAATTAAACACCCCTAAATTCAGAACTTCCCGCATAATAGGCATAAAATAAGCTATGCCCATAATCAGCAAACAAGCCGTAACAGCGGCCCAAACATATCGATTTTGCGTCACTACATTCTTAAAGAAAGAGGCATTGGCAGGTGGCAAATTAAATACATGCCAGAGTTGCGCCAGTATCAGCGTATAAAAAGCAAAGTTATTCGCCAATTGTGCATCTGTTTCTAAATAATAAGTCGCAAAGAGCAACGCACCTAAAGAAGATAGGGTGATTGCCAAAGCATAAACGATAATGGACGTCCACATTTTTGAAGTAATAATCGGCTCGTTTTTACCACGAGGTGCTTGTTCCATCACTTTATCTGCCCCTCGATTCATCCCTAATGCTAAGGCAGGAAAAACATCCGTCACCATATTGATAAACAAAATTTGCATGGGTAGTAAAGGCAAAGTCAGATTAGAAAAGAAGGCGGCGGCTACTACCAATAATTCACTTAAATTACAAGACAATAAATAGACTACAAAATGGCGAATATTGGCAAAAATACCTCGCCCTTGTTGGATAGCTACCACAATGGAAGTAAAGGCATCATCTTCTAAGATCAAATCTGCTACTTCTTTGGCAGCCTCTGTACCTCGTTGTCCCATCGCAATGCCAATGTCTGCTTTTTTTAGGGCGGGTGTATCATTGACGCCATCGCCCGTCATGCCCACCGTTTTGCCAGCTTGCTGATACAATTGGACTAAATCTAATTTTTGGGCGGGACTGACTCGGGCAAAAACATTGGTTTGAAATAGTTTAATTAATTCCTCCTCAGATAATTGCTCGACTTTTTTTAGGGTTTTTCCATGAATGGCAGTCGCTTGTTCTGTATCAATCAAGCCTGTTTTAAAGGCAATATTTTTAGCCGTTTCTGGATGGTCGCCTGTGACCATGACCACTTGAATCCCTGCATTTCGGCAAGTTTCAATAGCGGCTTTGACTTCCATTCTTGGTGGGTCAATAAAACCGATGCAACCGATAAAAATTAGGTTATGGGAAAAGTCTTCTTTAGGTTTGTTAATTTCGCTGTACGCAAAAGCTAGTATTCGTAAACCTTTGGCAGCCAATTTATTAGATTGGTCAATCCAAATTTGATGGTCGGTTAATGGAACTTTGCCATCTTTGGTTAAGACATAATCGCTTTCTTTCAAAACCACTTCCAACGCCCCTTTTAAACAAACCAAATAATCGGGTCGTTTGCCGTTTTTATGGAGCGTTCCCATCATTTTGGTATCGCTGTCAAAAGGAATTTCTTGGATACGGGGAAAATCATTTTGTAAATCTGCCGGCTGCACATTACCGCCAACTACAAAATTTAATAAAGCGACTTCCAAAGGGTCGCCCACTACTTTTAAATTGCCATTTTTATAAAGCGAGGCATTATTACATAGTGCCGCTACTTTTTGTAATTGCTCAAAGGCAAAGGTATTTTGTAAACTAGCTTTGGCCGAATCCGTAAACTTGAACTGGTTTTGTTGAAATTGAATAGTGCCAGTATCAAATTCAAAAAGTAGGGTATCTGCGTGCATTTTATTTTCGGTCAACGTCCCCGTTTTATCTGTAAAAATAACCTCCGTTTCGCCTAAAGTTTCTACGGCACTCAATTTTTTAACAATCACTTTATGTCGAGCTAATCGGAGCATACCTTTTGCCAAAGCTATGGTCGCCACAATAGGTAAACCTTCAGGAATGGCAGCAATCGCCAAAGCAATAGCTGTTTCTATCATCAAAAATAAATCCCTGCCTTGCAAGATACCTATCACTAAAACCATTGCTGATAAAATCATGGTCAACCAAATCAATTTATGGCTTAATACATTTAGTTTTTTTTCTAAAGGCGTCGTTTCTTTTGTTGCCTGTTGGGTTAATGTAGCGATTTTTCCTAATTCAGTATGTTTTCCAGTTTGGGTAATAATAGCTTTTCCATTTCCCCTACTAACCATCGTGCCTTTAAATACTTGATTTTTTCTATCAGCGAGGGTGGCATCAAGGGCAACTTCTTTAGTATGCTTACTTACCTGTGTGCTTTCACCCGTTAAGGCGGCCTCTGCTACCCCCAGATTATGGACTTCTAGTAATCGGGCATCTGCTGGTACAATATCCCCTGCCTCTAAATAGAGTATATCGCCTGGCACTAATTCAATGGTAGCGACTTGTTGTAATTCTCCATTCCGAAAGACTCGGGCATAAGTTTGGACTAATTTCCGCAAGGCATCCATAGATTTGATGGCTTGTTTTTCCATAAAAAAACCAATACCCGCATTAATAAAAATAACGCCAATAATAGCTGCGCTTTCTAACCATTCTTGAAAAATAAAAGCTAGACCTGCTGCAAATGCTAACACCCAAACTAAAGGGCTTATAAATTGCGCTATGAAAATGCTGAATAGACTAGGAGATTGGTGTTGTTCCAATTGGTTATAACCATATTCTTGCAGCCTCTTTTTGGCGGCTGCCGCCGTTAGCCCTGATTGGGCATGAGTGTCCAATTGCTTAATTAGGTCAGTTTTAGAAATAGTATGAGGAGCAGTTAGGGTTTGCATTTTTAGTTTTTTCGTAATACCCACTTAAATGGTATCACAAAGATGCCCTTAAAACCAACCTTTTCTTGGTGACTTCTATCACTTCTACCCGATGACTTATGTCACCAAAATCAGCCCAAACTGCCACTACCTTTGCTCCTAAATAACACTTAAACTTATGCCTACAAATCGCAATTCCAATACATTAATTTTAAAAAGACTCGGTATTGATACCCAATGGGAATACTATATTTATATGCAAGCCAATTGTCATATCTGTCGGTCAGAAGGGTTTGAATCTTTGACTAGAGTACAGGTGACTTTTCAGGACAAGACCATCATTGCTACTTTAAATGTATTGGGTAGCGATTTACTTAACAACAAACAGGCAAGTTTATCGGAAAGTGCATGGAAAGCTTTAGGTGTAAAAGAAGGGGATAAAATAGCCATTGCCCATTTACATCCCGTGGAATCTATGAGTTTAGTGCGTTCCAAAATTTATGGAAAACGACTAAATGAATCAGATATGAGTGCCATTATAAAAGACATCACTTTAGGACATTATTCTGGGGTGCAAATGGCAGCATTTATTACCACTTGTTCGGGTGACAATATGGATGTTCATGAGATTGCAGCATTGACCAAAGCAATGGTTAATATAGGGCAAAAACTCAAATGGAAAAAGAAAATGATTGTTGATAAGCATTGTGTAGGAGGTTTACCAGGCAATCGAACGACACCTATTGTCGTCTCTATTGTCGCTGCCGCGGGATTGACCATTCCCAAAACATCTTCTCGGGCAATTACTTCCCCCGCAGGAACGGCAGATGTAATGGAAACCATGACCAATGTGAGTCTAACTTTGAAAGACATTAAAAGAGTTGTCAATCAAGAAGGTGGTTGTATGGTCTGGGGTGGGGCAGTCCAATTAAGTCCCGCTGATGATTTGTTAATCAAGATAGAAAAGGCATTGGATTTTGATGGGGAAGGCTTGATGATTGCCTCTGTATTATCTAAAAAGGCGGCGGCTGGCTCCACCCATGTAGTCATTGATATTCCAGTAGGCGAAACTGCAAAAGTGCGCACTTTAGTAGATGCCCACAAACTCAAATATTATTTTACCGTGGTTGGGCAAGTAATAGGTTTGGAAGTAGAAGTCATTATTACAGATGGCATTCAACCTGTTGGAAATGGTATTGGTCCAGTTCCAGAGGCCTTAGATGTATTAGCAGTTTTAAAAGGGGACAAAAATCGACCAAAAGACTTGGAAGACCGAGCTATTTTAATCGCTGGTGCAATTTTGGAATTAGCCAATGAAGTATCCATTGGGCAAGGAAAATTCGCAGCGCAGCAACTATTACAATCAGGTAGCGCCTACGAAAAATTCCTAGCAATCTGTCAAGTACAAGGCGGTTTTAAAACCCCGAAACTATCACCTATTGTTCATCAAATTTATAGCGAAAAAGCGGGTATTTTAAGGACTATTGATAATCGAAGATTGGCAATGATTGCAAAATTGAGTGGTGCACCCTCTGACCTCGGGGCAGGGTTGATTTTGCATAAAAAAATGGGAGATAAAATTAAAAAAGGAGAAGCCCTATTTACTATTTATACCGATACCCAAGGAGAATTAAATTATACTTTAAAATATTTAGCGCAACAATCGGATATTTTGACGATCACTTAATTGTTTTATTGCTGTATGGTTTTATTGTTATGAATGAAGCAATGTAACCATATAACCATTTAACAATCAAACCATTCAAATATGAATACCATCCTTTTTTCCTTACCAGGCAATCAATCCTTAACTCATCAGTTAGCTAAAAAACTAGACATTGAAGAAGGACAATTTTCTTTTAGAGAATTTCCTGATTGTGAAACTTATATTCGTATCCAAACACCCGTTGCTGGTAAGAAAGTAATCTTGGTTTGTACTTTAGACAGACCTGACGATAAATTATTACCCCTTTACTTTTTAGCTAAAACTTTAAAAGACCAAGGCGCAAAACATATTTGTTTATTAGCCCCGTACTTGGCGTATATGCGACAAGACAAAATTTTTAAACCAGGGGAGGCGGTGACCGCTAAATATTTTGCGTCCTTAATTTCCAGTTTTGCCGATAGTCTAATTACAGTTGACCCACATTTGCATCGAATTTCTAAATTGGAAGAAGTTTATTCCATTCCAACTAAAGTCGTACATGCTGCTCAACCCGTGGCGAATTGGATAAAAGCGAATGTCCAAAACCCTATTTTAGTCGGTCCTGATTCAGAAAGTCATCAATGGGTTTCGGAAGTGGCGAGTTTAGCAGATTTGCCTTTTATCGTTTTGGAAAAAGTACGAAAAGGGGATAGGGACGTAACGGTTTCCATTCCACAAGTCGCTGAATATAAGAATCATACGCCTGTTTTAATCGACGACATTATTTCAACTGCTCGAACAATGATGCAGACGGTCAAACACCTTTTAAATGCTGGAATGAAAGCACCCGTTTGCGTAGGCGTGCATGCGATTTTCGCAAGCGCTGCTTATTTGGATTTAATGGCTACGGGCATTGAAAAAGTGGTGACTTGTAACACCGTTGAACACTATAGCAATGCGATTGATTTAAGTGAATTATATTTGGACGTCTTGACGGATGAGGAGGGAAGTTTAGTTGATAATTTTTGGGAATTTCAAGGATTCTAAGTTACTCAAACTTACTAAATCATATCTGAAAAAAAAGTAAAAATATTCCTCCTGCCTACCGTGGAGTTCGGTTGTTCAGTATTATGGAGAGATTGATATATTCCCCTCCTATGATTTTGAACAAATAATGATGTTGAATTGGCAGCAAATCTTAAATCACAGTTCATAAATCATAAATCTATCACGTAAAAGCCCGATGGATTTATGATTTAAGATTTATGATTTGGATATGCCCAAAAATATAGCCAACTAATCCCGTTCCCACAAAGGAATCTCCACCTCATCCACCACTGTCTCCCACTTAGTAGGCGCAAAAACGTCGCCTTTCAAAACCAATAAAGGCACACTAGTTTGCTTAGCCATTTGTTGGGCATTACTGCCTTCGACAATCCGCTGTAATAAATTGCGTTTACGAGAAAGCATGGCGACCATTTCTATATTTTCTTTTTCTAAATAAGCAGCTGTATCTGTTACCAACTGACCCTTAACAACTTCAAAATCGGTGATTCTAGCATTCTTAAAACCAGCTTCTAGAATAGCCATATTGGCTTTGGCAGCAGCTATTTCTTCGTCAAATTCCGCTAGATGTAAGCAATGTATTTTAGCACCAAAAATACTCGCCCATTTTTCTAAAGCACTCAAGGCACTAATATCTTTAAATAAAAAATTGGTCGCATAAGCGATTTTGTTCGGCTTTTTATACCTGAAATTAGTTGGAATTAATAGGATTGGACAATCTACTCTTTTGAGTACTTTTCTTGCGACGGAGCCAAATAATTTCTTAGCTATATCGTCCTTACTCGCCATGCCCATGACCACTAAACTGATTCCTTCATTCGCCACTATATCCAAAATTGTTTCTGGTGGAAAACCAACTTCTACAATATACTCTATCTCTATTGATTGGTATTTTTTTGCTTTGTGACTATTTACAAAATTAGTCAAGACTTCTAGCATTTCCCCCGCTTGGTCTATCGGTTTTGGTGTACCATCTGAAGCAAATTCTGGTCTACCAAAAGCGTGTGCGACTATTAACTTTGCTTCAAATTTTTTAGCTAATTCTAAAGCATAATGTAGTACATCTATGCTATGGGTTGAAAAATCGGTTGGGTGTAATATCTTTTTCATTAGTAGAATTTTAGTGGATTCTTAGTAATAGCGAATTCATATGCTCAAAATTAGGCAGTTCCACTACTTTTATTGGTGATTTATATCACCCCGAAAGGATGACTTTTGATACCTAAAATTATTGCTTATTTAATACGCTTTGTAGCCAAACAAAAGGCAAATAACCCTTGATTTCAGGAATAGCTTTATGGGAAAAAGGAGCCACTTCCGCCTTTAAATTCGTCAATAATTCATTTCTTTCTTTCATTGCTGGCAGAGGAGTCGCCTGTAAAAACTGCTTTATAAATCGACCAATTGGTAGCAATTTTAAATGTCCATTTTTCTTGCGTTTTAGCGCGGCTAATAAATTGTCTAATTCTCTATTGGCATTCAACAAATCACCAATTAGAAAGGCATGAATAACATAAAAGAACAAAAAGAAATATTTAGCGGATAGGCTATATTCCGAAAAGGATTGAGGCAGTTCTGCAAATAACTCTTGGGAGTTGTTATCAAAGGCAAAAGCAGCAACTTTTAAACATTTTAATCGAATGCGATATTTTTCTACCGTATTGACAATGGGGGCTTCTCGATTTATCCGTTCTATAGCTTCGGGTAGTCGATTTTGCTTTAATAATTTGGCGATATAATCCGTTACGACAGCCATGCGATAGGGGTCTTCAGGAGCTAAATCTAATTCAAAAAATGCTTTATAATAAGGACTAGCATGCTCAAAATCAAAAATCCGATGATGTTCTTGTGCCAATTCAGATAAACAGAATTTCACTTCTTCTTTAAAAACAGTATGCTGTTTTTGTTTTTTCAAAGCTACTTTTAAACAATCTTTTAGCAACTCAATTTTTGCAGCTCCTTTTAATAAATAACATTGTGCCTTTTTGAAAAGATAAGCAGCATATTCATTTTCAAAAGGTTGAAAATCAATTTGTACTGATTGTTGAGGTTGATCTTGCAAAGAAAATGGATGCCAAATCTGTTCTAAAAAAGCCGTATGAACTTGATGCGTTCGATAAGCCGTCAGGTAAAAGCTACTTAGGTTCGTTAATTCCAACTGATTCAATTTTTCGGCAATTTTCAGGTTCTTTTCTTTTTCATGCAGCAGGTTGGTATAATTATTAAAATTAAGCCGATTAAGAATGTAGGCTAGATGATAATCCATAGAAACTAAGGCTTCTTCGTAGGTCGTTTTATATTCTTGTTGGAATAAATCCAATGCTCGTTTTTCTTGCAGCGCCCGTAATAAATAATAATGAAAAGCATTGGGTTTTTGTTGAATCTCTTGCTGGCAATTTTGAATCGCTAAAAATTTTTCTATTACCTCTTTAAGCAAACGAAATTCATTTCTCAATCGAAAATCTTTTGCTTTGTCGTACTTTTTTCCATACAATTTTTCGTAAATATTGGAACGGAAATCCGCATGCTGAGCAAATCTTTTTCGTTTATTTAGCAGGTTTAGTAGCTGCAAAAGTCTCGATTTTTTATCACGAACTAGTTGTTTTCTTAGTAGCTTTAATTCGTTGATATTCAATAAATTGATTAATTTAACTACCTTAGAAATTCTCATTTTTAAACTATTTTTTTATCACTTTTAATCAGATTTTTCTTTTATTGTTTTAGAACTAAACCCTAGCTTTATACCGTTAAACAATAAATACTCATAGAATGGCATTATCAATATTTACTTAGATTCTCTCTATTTGCAAGCCGAGTAAAAGAATTGTTTTCATTTGGTTTTTTGGGGTTATGGCTGGCAGTCCGATATGCAATATATCGGCTGCCGCCTTTTTTTGGAACCAAATTCCAAAATTCCTTTGGAGTTGAAGGAGTTTAAACTCTTTTACCTCTTTGCTTTTCGTATTTTTTTGTCTTTCAAATTTTGTTTATCAAACTAATAGTGTTTCATAGTGTGTTAGGGTAGGGGCGCAATAAGCGCTCCTACCCTTTTTTATTGACCAATTACCGTAGCCTATTGAATAAAACAATGGCCAAATATCTTCCTTCTTATTTTAAAAATTGATGATTTTTATCACCTTGTTCTAATGATAATATTCATTATATTTTAGTTTTCACTACCGCATTTTTGTTCTACCATTTCATTTTTTAATAAAAGAGCAATCATGAAAAATACATCAACAAGTACCGCCTACATTCAGAGAATGAGCAAAGCCGAATTGCATCAAGAAAGTCGTAGATGGTTGAGTACCCTCGAATTTTGGAAACAAGATTTTGCCTTTATGATTCATTTGGCGGAAGACCATTTCTTCTATTTTCTTTCGCAAGACAAAGAACATACGCTACAGCCTTTATTAGTAAAAATTAATGAGTTAAAACAACGAACTTTAGATACGGAAACAGATAGAATAGAAGGGCATGAGGCAGAATTAGCCGTTATTATGAAAAGTTTTTATTTTAAAGACGAAACAGCTTATCGGCAGCAACATGCGATTTTAGCAGAAGAAATGATGGAACTGGAAAACACTTATAGAATGCTTAAAACAGAATTCTTCCGATTTGCGAAAGAAGTCTTGAAAGCAGAAAAATTTCAATCTTTGAAAGAGGGAACTGCATAAAATTCAGTTATCGGCAAGCTATTCTAAAGAGTAGCTTAACCTATATTGTCTGGCAATGACAAAACTCACCCATTCTCGGTGACTTTTATCAACTCAAAGGTATTGGAAAAGTCAGACCTTTATATCATCAATACTTTAGGAAGGAAGTTACGGCTAATTCCCCCCTATTTAATCAGCGATTAAAGACAAGTAGAGGAATCCCCCAAATTTTCTTTTTAAAGTACTGATTTTTGAAATAGCTATTATTCTAATTACCCTCTGAGACTTCATCGTAAAAGAGTAAGGAAGTCTGTTTTGTTCCTTATGGAAAATAATGATGGATGATGGTTTTTCAATTTAAGTTCAGACCATTGAGGTTTTATAAAAAGCCTAGGGTTAGTTTTTATAAAACCTCGGTCTAAACTAAGACATGCTGCAAAAATAAATAAAGAAAAATCTTATGGCAAATTCCTAGGTGTTTGATTATTCTTCTAGTACGGAAGTTCGCTGAAATGCAGCTTGGCTGGAAGGATTGGTAGCGTTGTTTCGATGGCGCCTTCGAAAAAATTGAATAACGAATTTTTGGATATGTTCATGGGATTGACCATCCTTTTTGGTAGGGTCTTCAGAGACTGACTGAAGGGGATGGTTTTTTATTTTCAATAAACTTCTACAAATCAACAAATATGAAAAATCCAGTAGTAAAAACGAATGGACAGGCTAAATTGGCTGCTAAACAATCATTGGCTTTCCAACAAGTAATCATGGGCATGCGATTAGATGAAACTATGCCATCTACTTTAAAATATGTCAATTTTTTAAGCCGAATTTTACCATTTAAAAAGGTTACTTTTTTACATGTTGCCCCCTACTTTCATCAAAATATTTTGCCGTATTTGGGTAATCCAATAACAGGTTATCCGTTAGGAGGAATCTATGCTAATTCCCTTTGGAAACTAGATGAACAACAATTGGACGATTTAGAAAAAGAATTAAAAGCAACGGTCAATAATGTTTGGCAAAAACAGCCAGAAACCGAGCTCAATTATATCCTTAGCGAAGGTTCGCCCGTAGAAAAACTGATAGAAAAAGCGAATGAAGCGGCAGCAGATTTAGTAATTGTGGGTAAAAATGCAGATACCAGAAGACATCAAATAAATGCAAAGAATATCATTCGCCAAACGACCGCTAATGTCTTATTAGTCCCCGAAAATGCTGAACCTGTTTTAGAAAAAATATTAGTCCCTTTTGACTTTTCTGAAAATTCAATCCGAGCATTAAAATTTGCCGTAGCCATCAAAGAATGGATGCCTACACCTGTGATTGTTCAGGTGCTAAATGTGTATCAAGAACCCTATTTTGCACCCCATACCATTAATCAATCCGCTGCCAAATTTAGAAAAAATATAGAAAGTAGTCATCGAGAGGCTTTCGATAACTTTTTTGCAGAAAAACTACCAGAAATTCAAAAGGAGATTCATCCAATAACTTTATTACAAGGAAATAAAAACATCGCTTATTATCTGATGCAAAAAGCGAAAGCTTATAAAACAGACTTAATAATCATGGGCGCAAAAGGGCATTCTAAATTGGAATTATTGCTGATGGGAAGTACTACGGAACGATTGGTCAATCGGAATAATAGCATTCCAACTTTGGTCGTAAAATAAATCTCACCTTAATTTTTTTATAAGCCAAAGCTATTTAGAAAGTCTTGGCTATAAGTTTGTTAATTTTTTGTGTAATATCCTAAAAGCAGGGCAGTTGCGAAAGCAATTGCCCTGTTACAGTTATGGGTATAAGAAAATTTGATTTTTATTTACTAATATCAATCGTCAACCGCATCGCCACATTATCTTTAAAGTTATCCAATTGATAAGGCCCATACCGATAATACATGCCAAATCCTAACCCCAAATAATACATATTAAATACCTTAATTCGCACTAAATTATCTGCGACTAAACCAACTTCAAAATACCCTTTTTCTAAAGTTTTAAAAGGCACATTTTGATGAATAGCGCTATTTTTTAAGTTGCCAAAAGTCATATTATGTTCTACGGCAATTTCTGGTTGAAACTTTTTACCTTTTAACAATAAAGCGCCAAATTCGTGTCGGAAAAAAACATTTACAAAACGGTCAGAGGTAAACTCATTTAATTCCATCGTCTGGAAAACATTTCGACCGCCTAAAATATTAAAATCTTTACCAAATCCAGGGCTATTAAATAGTAAAAAAAGCGGAACGGGTTTATTCACCCAACCTCCTTCTATGCGGTAAATCGTCTTTCCAAAATGTTTAGTTCTAAATTGATGTTGAACGGAAGTTAATACTTTGGAATAATCAAATTTACCGCCTAATATATTATCGAAACCTTTGGTATAATTCAGAGAAAGTATGGGGAACTTAGAATTTTCTTTTAGTCGAAAGCCTAAAAAACGAATAAATTTCTCATTAAAGGCATAGCGCATTTTGACATTTAGCTCCGTAAAATTAAACCCTTGTTGGACACCGTCAAACGTGTAATTATCGGTCGGTATATAATTTTGTTGGCTAAAGCCTAGCCCCATTCTAAAATACTTGAAGGGATAACTTTCAAATCGGATTCCTTTAAAAGTTCGGGTGTATAACTGATTGCTAAAAAACCGTTGGGATGCTAAATTCCCACTAAACCCAAAATCTAATCCCCCAGGTGTTTTTAAGTCCTTTTTATAAATAAGTCGTAATTCTGTATCCCTATTTTCATCAAAAAACCAAGCTACATTCCCTCCGTATTTCCAAGTCTTATCTGCCAAGCCATAGCCCGCATAACCACCGATTTCAAATCGTTTAAATAAGTCTCGGCTAGTCACTAAACCTACACCGACTCGGACATCTTCGTAATTATTTAAAGCAATGGAGTTTTTGATTAAAATATCTAAAGCTCCAACAGGGAAACGGCCTTCTGCTAAAGCGCCTGCCCGTTTGACCCAAGTATCAAACTTATACTTCGTACCAATACTGTCTAATACGGCATAAGTAGTTGATTCTCTTTTGCTTAATGGTTCTGTTCGATATTTATTCCAAATAGAATCTGGCGTGGTTTTAGTCGCTGGCTCAAAGACAAAATGTTCTGCTTTTTTAAATAATTTTTCTTCTAAAATTGGATTAATTTGTACTTGGCTGATATAGGTTTTCCCCGCTACTAAATATTTGAGTTGAAGGTTGCCCACCTTTTCCCAAAACACTTCAAAATGGAGCTGTTCAGGAAACCATTGTTTGCCATCAACCAATTGATATTTTTGCTCAATTCTAAATTTTAATAATCGATCATCGGCTTGTTCTGCAATGACACTTTGAATAGCATATTGATTGGAATGAATATGAAGGACGCCTTTCAATCCCGAAAAATTCTTACCTTTTTTGGGTTGATACGTAATCACAAAAAGGGTGTCTTGCTGCTGAAATAAGGTATCAATTATTTCAAAAAAATATTTATTCGTACTCCCTTTACTGATAGGATTCAAATACGTATTTTCAAAAATAAGTAGATTTTCTTGGTGAAAAGAAAAAGGTTGTGCGGCAGTTGCCACCGAGGTAATCGGTAATTGTTGAAAACCAGAAACTCGATTATGTAGCACATTTTCCCGATGGTCAAAAGGGGCTTTATAGAATCGGTCGGTTACTGATTCTATCAACATCAAATCGTGTTTTTTAAAAGCCGCTTGCAATTGTTTTTTCTTTTCGTATATTTTTTTGACCCATTTTTTAGTAGTATCCTTTTTTTGATAATAAGCGGCCATTTCTGCCTCCTTTGGCACAAAAGTCATCGAAATTTTATTATAAGTCTGACATTGGTAACTGCCCAATCTTTCAGGGTCATTTTTATCCCGATTTTCGACGGCTTTACGAATAATTCGATGCGCAGGGTTTTCTCCTGCGGTAACAACCACTTCCTCAAAATGGTAAGCAGTGCCAAACATTTTTACCTGTAAAGGTTTTTTAAAAGGTGCTTTTAAGATGAGATTTTCATAGCCTAAATAACTGAATGTTAAACTATTAATAACTGTTTCTTTATCAATAATAAATCGACCATCAATATCGGAATTGACGCCATCTTGTTGACTGTCATTGACTAAAATATTGACAAAAGGGAGTGGTTCGTTTTGTTCATCGGTGACGATGCCTTCTAGAATTATTTGCCCAAAAATTGTTGAAAAAGAACAAAGAATAAAGCTGAATACGCTTAAAATTCTGGTCATAAAAGTAGTTTTACACTAAGCTTTACTCCGATGAATGGAATAATAATTTGTTTGAATATTTAGGGGTATAGGGGTGTTTTTTGAATAAATGAAATAAAGCCTAATATAAAACGTATGAAAAATAGAGAACGGTATAATTGGCGTTTTTTGCGGGATTGCTTCCCATTGAACAACCTAGCTGGATGTAATAAAAACCAACCTAAAAATACTTAGGTTTACCTTCCACCGCCTTATTTTTTGTAAAACTATAATGGGCATAAAATTCAAAAGTACCATCCGTCATCAATTTAATTTCAGAAAGGGATTGGTCATAAGCTGCCCCTAAGCGAAGGGCAGGCGTCACCTGATATTGTAGCAAAAAATCAATGGATTCCGCCAAACCTCTAACCGTTGACCCACCAAAACGGAAATTAAACCCAAACCATAATTTATCCTGCAAAATCAACATAGGATTTAAGTCCGCACTCAGCGGTGTATTTTTTACGATACTAAATAGTATAGAAGGTTGAAATTTTACGGCCTCATTTATTTTGAAGATATATCCCGCCATGGCATAATAATGGGGTACTTCTAAAGCTGACATTTCCACGTCAGAGACAAAATTTTCTACTAAGCTTAGGTCGCCATTTACAAAATGCGGGGAAGATAATCCCACATAAAATTTCTCGGTTTCATAATACACCCCAAAACCAGTATTAGGTAAAATTTTAGAGCTTTTGGCTTCCTGAATTAGCTGGTCATTTTGGTGGATGGTGACTGCTTCCCCCCAATTAACCCGATATTGTCGGAAATTAAGTTGTAAACCTACTGCCAGTTCGCCTTTAGGTAAGGTGATGCGATAAGCATAAGCAAAATTGGCCGCCCAAGATTTAGTTGGTCCAATTTCATCATGGATATAAGTAAAGCCTAAACCGACCCGTTTATTGGGTAATCTAGTACTAAAATTAACGGCACTACTAACAGGCGCACCTGCTAAACCGACCCATTGTTGTCGATGAATGACCGATAAATTAGCCCCCAAATTATTTCCCGCATAAGCGGCATTATAAGTCATTTTATTAAAAATAAATTGGGTAAATTGGGCATCTTGTTGGGCATTTACGCTGAAATTGCAAAGTAAGCCAAAGGTTAAATACAGCGCTGCTTTTTTGAAGGAATTAGTGTAGGAAGGGTTTTTATTATCTTGTATCGTTCGTATATATTTTTTCATCTTTTCTTTTTTTTAAGAGATTAAAAAGGATATGAGTTGCTGGTTCATGTGCTTGCGTAACAGGTTGACTGCAAATGATTTTTCCTAAGATGTAATCGCAAAAAATTGTCTTCGATTTATCGGAAATCATTGTGCCTGTTCCGTCTAAGTACAGAATCCGTGGCTTTTGGAATCCCGAATGGGATTATTTAGCAATTAATAAAAATTCTTGAAATTAATACGTATCGGTAGTTGAGCGGAAGGGAGGTAATATGGCTCAAAGTGATTTAGGTGGGTTAAATATCGCTCAGACCAGCGGTCTAAGCGACAACTCTCCATTCAAATCATTTTGAGCCGGTAATATTTCGTATTGGGGAGGTATAAACTATTTTACTGTTTCCTAAAATATCGAGACCAAGGTTACTCTCGCTGTACATAAACATGTCCTTGCAGCTTAGTTCGGTCTTCATTATTTAATAATAACTGGTAGAAGTAAGTACCGACAGGTAAGGGGCGTTCTTTATAAGTCCCATACCAATCATTTCGATAATCTTGATTGCGGTAAACTTCTTGTCCCCAGCGATTAAAAACAATGAGTTCGCTGCCTGGATAAAGCCCTGTACAAGGAACAATAAAACTGTCATTTAATCCATCGCTATTGGGCGTGATTAAATTCGGAGCCATACAGTTTTCATCCGTTATTACATTAACATTAATGGTGGCGGTGGCACATTTATCTGGACATATTATACTACAAACGGTATAAGTAAACCAATCTTTTCCAGCAAAATGTCTATAGGGGAAATAGGTAATGGTATTATTGCTAGTTATAGAAGTTTCTCCACCCATCGGTACAGAAACACTATCAATTCGCCATCCACTATTATCTAAAATATCATTTTCTAATATTGCTATATCTACCATTCGATTAAAAGGCGTTTCTGCAAAATCGGCTGTTAAAACGGGTGTACCGACATAAGTAATCGCAACAGAATCCGCGGCTAGTACTCCACAACTGGCATTACCAATTTCCCAAATAAAATGATTGACTCCATTTGCTAAATTGCCAACAGGGGTGCTACTTTCATTCGGATCAGTAATCCAAATAAAGTCGTTATCAATCGCTCGCCATTGACCAGTTAGAGACAAACTATCTGGTATTTCGGTGGCAGTTAGGAAAAAATCATCCGCACATACCGTAACATCTATACCTGCATAAGCAGCAACTGATTCTCGTTTAGCAACTAGGGCATTTACAAAAGCGGCATCTGGTGCTTCAGGGTCGTCTCCTGAGGCATAAACACAGCCATTTTGTTCAACACTAGCATAATACGTTTTTGAAAGTTCAGGTAGGGCATTAGAAAAAACTAAGCTATCGCCAGTTCCCAATACTTTTTCGTCGTTATCATACCAAGTATAAGTAGCATTGTTCGCCTTGTTCTCAATGAATATCCTTAATGTTTCCCCTTCGCAGATGGGGCCATTATAGGCAGCAAGAGGGGCAGTAGGCAAAGCCTTAACGTCCACTTGGGTAGCTACGGGGTCAGATAAACAGCCATTAACAGCAATTGCTACCTGATAAATCCCAGCGTGTAAGGCACTTGCTTTTTTAATGAGCGGGGCTTGTTCCTTGGTTTCAAAATCCATCGGGCCAGACCAGAAATATTCGGCATTTTTAACTTTAGCTGCCGTTAATTTTAAGGAATCTCCCATGCAAACTGTCGTTGGAATGGAGACAACAGGCGAATATGGTTTAGCTTGCACCTGAATTTGTATAGGTGCAGAAGGAAGAGAGGCACATTCGTTGGTCAGGACTTCCACTTGATAATTGGCGGTATGCAAGGAAGCATCGGCAGCTTCAATGGTAAAAATTGGACCAGTTGTCATTCTACTAAAAGTGGTATCTCCCATGATTGTCCAACGATAAGCAATATCAGGCCCCATCATATTGGTGAACAATTTAAAGGAACTACCTTCACAAATAGTTTCATGGTTTCCAAAAATGTCTAATTCATTATCTAAACTTAAAGCATTAAATCTTAAATCTATCGTTACGACAGAATCGCAGCCAACCGCATTGGAGAATATTTCTGTTCCCGTTGGGTTGGCTTCATCATAAGTAGTACCATTTATCATCTTGCTATATCCATCTCCACTACAGCCAGTATAATTTAGGGGTTCGGTACTCGAAGTATGGAATAAAAAATCAATCGTTACTACAGAATCGCAACCCTGTGTACTGGTCATATTTTCAATTCCACTTGGATTATTAATATCGTAAGTAGTGCCATTAACCACTTGACTGAAACCATCTTCCGAACAACCTTCATAATTGAGCTGATGAATACTCCTTTCATGAAAAGTCAAATTAACAGTAATAATAGAATCACAACCATTTTCGGTCAACATCATTTCTGTTCCTGTAGGATTCAATTCATCATAAGTTGTTCCATTAATCATGTAGACATAGCCATCTCCAGAACAGCCACTATACTTAACTATGCCTGTTTTGGGAGCTAGAACCGATAAATTTAAGGTAATAATGGTATCACAACCATATTTTGTAGTTACGGTATCTTTAAATGTACCTGATTCGGTTAAAATTTTATTATTAAAAAAGAGACCATCTCCATAGCATATAGTGGTAAAAAGATTGCGTGTAACTATATGAGGCCCAACCGTTTGGTATTCAAAAGCACCAAGGTCAATAAAGGCATCGACCTTTCGTGCATTGCCAGCAATGTCCTTTGAAAGTCCCAATGGAGGTAAAATATTATTACCCGAATTAACCGCAGGAGAGCATTTTTGTAAACTTAAATTACCTTCGATGGAAGGGGCAGTAGGTACTTCTTGTTGGAATAAAGGATCCAAATTGGTAATAGTTCCTTCGCTAATGACTGTTTCTAAACCCGTAGCATCTCCAACTAAATTAAAATTACAGATGACGACATTTCCATTGCCTTTTTTATATACATCTGCTCCATCGTTGCCGCTATTATTAAGCGCAAGTATAGTATTGCCTATATCCAGCGTCCCTCCATAAACATAATAACCTCCTCCATTTTCGGTGGCGCTATTTCCAGAAAAGGTGCTATTAATGATTTCCACTATACTCGACCTACTGTAAATACCACCACCATCTCTCGCTAAATTGCCAGAAATAATACTGTTGATTATTACCAATCTAGCTAGCGAATCACTATAAACCCCTCCACCTTTGGTGGCACTTTGATTGCCAGAAATTTGGCAACTGTTGAGGGTCAAGATACCATAATTTTCAATACCTCCAGCATGATTGGCACTTTTGCCATTAATTAGATTTAGGTGAGGGGTGGGAATTACCTAAAAAGCTCAGAAAAGTGCTCAAATCCACCAAAAT
>JAFMDF010000548.1 GCA_017857395.1 Bacteroidota bacterium
ACAGACAGAGCCGAAGCTAAAGCTCCTAAAAAAAGATGTGGGGTGTCGTTAGAATTAAAATTAACTCCTACCCTATTTTTAGTTATATGTGCTAAAAAAATCTAGCCTTAGATTTCAATTTAAAATCCGTAAGTTAACGCTAAAACGAAAGAGGCTAGTCCGTCTGTAGCTACTCCATCTGAATCTAAGAATACATTCTCATCATTCGTATCTAATCTGACTTCAGGAATAATTGTTAAATTCCCAATAGAATAGTTAGCAGAAATCGTAAAGTCAGAAGCGTTTGTTTCTGCAAATTCCCATACGGTTCCTTTATCTTTGAAGAACTCATATCTAGCACCAAATTTTAGATTGTCGCTAGTAGCAAATTGTGCATATAATGCCGCACCACTAAAACCAGAATCATCCCCTGTATCTGTCATCGTAGCATTTACGCCTAAATATAATTTCTCTGTCACATCAACGCCTCCAGTTAAATCAACTTGTGTGTAACCGTCACCAAATAAACCATTTAAGTAAAAACCACCATAACCTAATTGAGCACCGAAAAAATAATCACTAAATGGATTAAATTCCGTTACATCTGTTGGGTTTAAAACAGCCGCCATAATACTCAATCCACTTTCTGTTTCAATGTCTAATTTCAAACCAGTATGAGAAAACGGTCCGTACGAAAACATATAAGAAGTAGAGTAATTAAAATTCGCAGTTGGAGAAATTACTTCATACCCTAAGAAAGTATTGAAGTTACCCATCGTAATTTTTGCATTTTCTCCTACATTAAAATAGGCATACATTTGGTTGATGATTTGACCCGTACTAGAGTATCTTGGAGAATCAAAAACTGCATCAGAACCTCTTGGGCCAAAAACCATATCCACAACAACACCTGCTTTTTCGCCTTCGTAAGCACCAATCAAATTGATCATACCTAAAGAAAATCCTGGTAAGTTCGCAAAAGAAGATGCTGGAGCAGTTGGTCCTAAAAGTTCGCCATTTCTATCCATTTCCTTATTCAGTCCATTAAAGTTCGTTCTGAAATAAGTATCCGCTGTCCCAGAAAGGGTAAATTTTGGCGTTTCTGCCTCTTCTTCTTGCGCAAAAGAAACATGCACAGAAGTAACAACAAATAATAAAGTTAAAAGGATAGTATTTAATAAATATTTTGACATGATATATGTTTTTGGTATTTTTTTAAAATTAAGTTTCTTACAGCTACTGTTTTATAAGGCTATCAAATTAACAGTTGATAGCTTTTAACAGTCGCTCCATTTAAATATTCTTGAAAAATGTTGATTTTGTTATAAGCATTTTTCCTATCTAACTTATTCAAAAAAAGAGTCAGACAGACTTAAAACAAAACGATTATGCAAAAAAACTGTCTGCCTGACCGATTCTGGATAAATGTGGTTAGGTAGTATCCTTGAAATCGTTAAATTTTGACTCTTTTAAGCTAAAATCTTTTGTAAAATCTATAGGTATAGCCCGCTTAATTAAACTATTAAATAAGCAATAAATACTATACCTGAAAATCTATTGAATTTTCTAGAAGTGGTGAATTACGAGCTGTAAGTCTCTACTTGTTAGAAAACTCATCACTCATAATTCATCACTCATAACTAACTTATATCTGGTAAGCTTGCATTTCGTGCTCTCCAATATCCAAACCTCTTGCTTCTTCTTCTTCATCTACTCTGATACCTACCGTTGCTTTTAGTACAAAGAATACGGCAAAAGCAAAAAGGAAGGTAAATACTCCGATAGACGCAATGCCTATTAATTGAGTTATAATCTGGTCCATTCCTGCCATATTACCAAAGATTCCTACCGCCAAAGTTCCCCAAATACCACAAACTAAGTGTACCGAAGTAGCACCTACAGGGTCATCTAGTTTACGTTTGTCGAAGAATACGACAGAAACAGGAATAATCATACCTGCGATAAAACCTATAATGATAGATTCACCTGGCGACATCTGGTCTGCACCTGCTGTAATTCCTACTAATCCACCTAAGATACCATTCAAAACCATTGGTAAATCATAGTTTTTGAACATGAAGTAAGAAACAATGAATGCGCCAATTGCTCCTGCTGCTGCTGCTAAGGAAGTGGTTACAAACACTAAAGAAACATTTCCTGGATCAGCAGATAAAACAGAACCTCCATTAAACCCAAACCAACCAAACCATAATAAGAATACGCCAATAGCCGCTAGTGGCATAGAATGTCCAGTAATTGGCTTAATCCCGTTAGCCGTATATTTTCCAGCTCTTGGCCCTAATAAAATAATACCAGCTAAAGCACCCCAACCTCCTACAGAGTGTACCAAAGTAGAACCTGCAAAATCGTAGAAACCTCTAGCATCCAGCCAGCCTGCGCCCCATTTCCACATCCCTGTAATCGGGTAAGAAAGCGTGACAAATAGCATACAGAAAATTAAAAATGGGCCTATTTTAATTCGCTCCGCTACTGCACCAGAAACAATAGTGCAACAAGTTGCGGCAAACATCGCTTGGAAAATAAAATCCGTCCAATACGTATACCCTCCATCTGCATATTCAATCAGTCCTGCAGCACCTTCTGGCATAGTTAAGCCAAATCCAGCAAAACCGAAGAATCCTCCTCCGTCTCCACCTGGGTACATAAGGTTAAAACCCATTGCATAATAAGACAAAAGTCCTATAGCAATAATCATACAATTCTTAAATAAAATATTAACAACGTTTTTCTTTTGCACAAAACCAGATTCTAAGGTTGCGAATCCTAAGTGCATGATGAACACAAGGGCGGTAGACACCAGCATCCAAGTGTTATTTGCGGTAAATAATCCTTCAGTCATCTTTCGTTTAATGTTAAATTAATTAGAGAATCAGGTGTAAAATTCATCTACCAGATACCATACCTATTTGTCACAAGACAATAGTGTTAGTGTTATTCCCTGATACATTTATCCAGAAAATACTAGTAATACACCTTTTTTAGAATTAATTTGGTTAATGATAAATAAAGGAAAATGGAGAAGGAAGGAAAAAATGGAAGGTTATATTATAGATTATTAATGATTCATTCAGGACAGAGTCGACCAGCAATGAGATGCTAATAAGCAATAATTTTTTTTAACTTTCTAAATTTATCCAGAACACTTTTCTAAACTCCCTTAAATAATACTTGGTTAGGCTGGGAATAAATCAACTAAATTAAAGTGCATCAGCACCAGTTTCGCCAGTTCTGACTCTAGTAATGGAGGAAACATCATAAACCGTGATTTTCCCATCTCCTACTTTGCCAGTTTGACCAGCTTTGACGATAGTCTCTACAATTTCATCTACTTTGCTATCATTGGCAACAATATCCAATTGAAGTCTAGCAATGTAATCTGCATCGTATACACTACCACGGTACACCCGTTGTTCTTTTTGAAGCCCGAATCCTTTAACATCACTCATGGTGAAGAATCGTACGCCAATTTTTGCTAAGGCATCTCGAATAGAATCGAATTTTGATAACCTAACAACTGCTTCAATTTTTTTCATCAGAATTGATTTTGTTTGTAAACTAAATAAAATAAGCTTTATTCCTAGTTGAATCGCCATAGAGTAACGAGCCATTCTGTCTAAAGAATAAAGTTTACTAAGCAAATTTATGTTACCTAACAAATTGGTATTTTCTATTCATTTGGTTTCTAAATAGGTTATTTTAAGAATAAAGAAAAATACCAAAATTTCACTTGATTTGAAAATAAAAACTGTTGATTGATTCGATTCAATCTACTGTAGCAAAGTTTATAATTATTAAATTTTAAAGAACTTTTTTTAATTTTTGCTAATAGACTTGTTCGGGATTGATAATCAGCAAGATAGAGCTAATTGATAATTTGA
>JAFMDF010000021.1 GCA_017857395.1 Bacteroidota bacterium
ATATTATTTCGTGTAATTTATGTATTAATCAAAAATTTGAGCGAACCTAGCGCTAATAGATTTTTCTTTTTATAATAATATCAACACCTTAAATAATTTTGATTTAGAAGGGGATAGCTCTAATATTATTCTTGCTAATAAGTTAGATCAAGTGGCCATTACTGGCTCTTTAACTTTTTGTACAGGAGATAGTTATACTTATTCTTTGCCTGATTTACCATTAGCCACCGCTTTTGAATGGACTATCCCTGCTGATTGGACAGGCAGCTCTACCACCAACAGCATCAATACGGTTGCTGGTCAAGCTGGAGGTAGTATCCAAGCCAAAGTTTCTTTTGAATGTGACACCCTCACTTTTACCTTAGATTTGTTGGATGTAGATATTTCTGCTGTTCCGACTTCCTTATTGGCAAGCAGAGGCTTGGCACTAGATGGTGTAGATGATTATGTGCAAATTCCAGCTGCGGATCATTTGGATGTATCTAATAATTTTTCCTTGGAGTTTTGGGCAAAAAGCAATAGCAGCTTTTCAGGCACTAAATTTTTGGTCAGAAAAGCTGGTGGTTATGGTGTCGATATCATTGATGGCACCAAACTAAGATTTGTAAACTGGGGGGATGATGCCACTTTTAATGATGGTTTCCTAAACGATGGACTTTGGCATCATTATGCCCTAACGGCTAATGGAGGTACCGAAAGAAAATTATATATAGATGGTACTTTGAAGGAAACAAATACGGCAGCTTATGACCTTTCGCCAAGTGCAGCGCCACTTTATATTGGTTATACTGCTGATCCTTTGGAAATGGAAATGGATGAGTTAAGAATTTGGAATAGAACGTTAAATGAAAGCGAAATAACAGATTATTTATATTGCAAATTAACTTGTATTGATATTGACTTATTAGCCTATTTTCCGATGGAACAAGGCATCGCAGGAGGCGATAATACCAGTTTGACCCAACTTACAGATTTTTCCAGTTATAAAAACCATGGGAGTTTCACCAATCTCAGTTTAACAGGGAGTAGTTCCAACATTATTACCACTGATAAATTAGCTGTTCAAATGATTAGTGGTTTAACTTCCGTATGTAGCGGGAGTACTTATGAGTATTCGATTTCTGCTATTGTCGGAGCAAGTAGTTATAGCTGGACTTTACCTAGTGGATGGACAGGGAGTTCTACCTCGAATTCTATTATAGTAACCGCAGGAGCTAGCAATGGAAATATTCAAGTGTCCGCACAATTGGACTGCGATTTACTGCAATTGACCTTAGCCCTTACTCAAGCTGATTTATCCGCTTTACCCGACTTAACCAGTAACAGCAAAGTGCTTGCTTTGGATGGGGTAGATGATTATGTCGTCATACCTCACCAAGAACAACTCAAATTAGGCGATAACTTTTCATTTGAATTTTGGGCAAAAACTACGGAAACTACTGGATATAAATATTTATTACGAAAATCTGGTGCTTACGGGGTAGATATAATAGGCGGGGATGATATAGTATTTGTGACTTGGGGAGATGATGCTCATTTTACTAATGGAATGATAAATGACGGTACTTGGCATCATTATGCCCTTACTGCCAATGCAGCTGGAGGCAATTATAGTAGAAAATTATACCGAGATGGTACATTATTAGAAGAAAACATCAATGCTTATACGACCGATCAAGATCCTGCTGATTTATATATAGGCTTCTCCTCCAATCCGCTTACCATGGGCTTAGACGAATTAAGAATATGGAATCGCACCTTGAGTGCAGCAGAAATTTTATCGAAATTCCATTGTAGCCTAGATTGTACCCCACCTGAATTAGTGGCTTATTTTCCTTTTGAAAATGCGACTGCGAATGGAGATAATACGGGATTGACAGGACCACTAGATTATTCTGCTTATCAAAACCAAGCCACTTTTGTTAATATGGCGCAAACTGGTGCGACTTCCAATATTATTAGTGATGATAAAAGGACAGGTTTTTCAAATTTAGGATTGGCTTCCTTTTGCCAAGGAAGTAGCTATACCTATTCCGTTACGGGTTATCCAGATGCTACCAATTATGCTTGGACTTTACCAAATGGTTGGACAGGTAATTCTTCCAGCAGCACTATTACAGCAATAGCTGGAGCGAATAATGGTAATATTTCAGTTGATATTACCCTACCCTGTGGGGTTGAACAATTAAGCATGGCAGTAAGCCCTATTAGTTTAGCAGGACTACCAAGCACTATAGCTAATAGCAAAGTACTAGATTTGGATGGCATTGATGATTATCTTGAAATTCCTAACCAAAGCCACCTTAATCCAGGAGTTGACATGACCATTGAATTTTGGGCGAATTCTGCTCAAATTGGTCAATGGAGTGCCATCATAAGAAAACCGGGCGACTATGGGATAGATATTACCAATGAAAAAACAATGGCTTTTGTTACTTTCGGAAATGATGCCCATTTTGCAAACACCTTCAAAGATGATGGATTATGGCACCATTATGCTTTTACGGCTAGTGGTGGGAGCGAACGAAAATTATACGTAGATGGCATGATTGCAGGCGTTAATAATGATGCTTATACCATTGTTGAATCTACCAACCCTTTGCGGATTGGTCAAGCAACAACAGGGCATCAAATAGCTTTTGATGAAATTAGGATTTGGAAAACCACTAAAAGCGAGGCAGATATTCAAGAAAGTCTATTTTGCCGACCAGATTGTACAGATGAAACCTTAATACTCTACCTTCCTTTTGAAGACCTACCTGCTGGTGGCAATAATACGACCTCCACAGGTACTATGGATTATTCTGTTTATAACAATACGACCAATTTTGAGAATTTTGCTTTGATGGGTAATGCTTCCAATATAATTAATAATACAGGAGAGCAGGCCATTTTAGAATTTACGGGGGCGGATTCTATATGTGTCAATCGAACAAACACCTATACTGTTCCCGCCCTCTCTGGAGTTGTTTCCTATACTTGGACCTTACCAAGTGGTTGGACAGGTAGTTCTACCACTAATTCCATTGAGGTTACCCCCAACTTAACAGATGGTATAATTCAAGTTGCTGTAGCCTTTTCTTGCGAAACAATTACGTTAAAGAAAGAGGTTAATGTGCAAGCTTGCTTTACGGGCCTAGATTTAGCTGGAGCAAATAATTACGTGGCAATTAAAGATGATAACTCCCTAGACTTACCCTCCAATTTCTCTTGGATGTTCTGGGCAAAAAGTGATGCTACTTTTAGTGGCACCAAATTTTTAATGCGGAAGGTTGGGGCTTATGGCATAGACATTCAAAATGGAGATGACCTTTTATTTGTTACTTGGGGAGATGATATATTATTTAATGATGCTTTTCAAAATGATGGACAATGGCACCATTATGCTTTAACTGCCGCTAATGGCAATGAGAAAAAACTGTATGTAGATGGTACCTTAGTTGGTACAGATAATAGTACATATACCATAGCTGGAACTGCTGATTCTTTATATATTGGATTTACCAATGACCCACTTGATTTTTCCATTTCTGAGTTAAGTATCTGGAATGTTACTTTAGATGCTGCTGCTGTTACAGGGCATTATTCTTGTAGTACCATTACTCCTGATGCTACATTGACACTTTATTATGATTTTTCGGAAGGCAGCCCCGAAGGAAATAATACGGCTATCACTCAACTTGTAGATCAAAGTAATAATAGCAACTCTGGGATACTGAATAATTTCGCTAAAACAGGCATAAATTCTAATTATGTTTACGGTGCGCCTTTAGCGGTAGATGCAGATACCGATGGAATAGGGGATAGTTGTGATACTTGTCAGGGCAATAATGCGAGTGGGGATAGTGATAGTGATGGTATTTGCGATGATATTGATAATTGTATTAATACTGATAATACCAATCAGGCAGATGCGGATGGAGATGGCATAGGCGATACCTGTGATATTTGTACGGGGACAGATGCGAGTGGAGATAGTGATAATGATGGTATTTGCGATGATATTGATAATTGCATGAATACGGGTAATTCCAATCAGGAAGATGCGGATGGAGATGGTATAGGCGATACTTGCGATATTTGTATAGGGACGGATGCAAGCGGAGATAGTGATAATGATGGTATTTGCGATGATATTGACAATTGTATCAATACTAGTAATCCGACTCAAGCAGATGCGGACGAAGACAATGTTGGCGACACCTGCGATATATGTAATGGAGATGATGCGAGTGGAGATACAGATGGAGATGGTATTTGTAATGATTTGGATCCCAACGATGATGATGACGCTTTTACTGATGCTGAAGAAATCAACTGTGGGAGCGATCCATTAAATGCTAGTGATATTCCAATGGATACAGATGGAGATGGCAGTTGTAATAATGAAGATGAAGATGATGATAATGATGGCATTGATGATGAATTTGATATTAATCCATTAAATCCCAATATTTGTGGAGACACAGATGGAGATGGTTGTGATGATTGTGCGATAGGTGTGGATGGTTTTGGCGCCATGGCAGATAATCTTCCCAATAATGATGGCACTGATACGGATAGTGATGGCATCTGTGATAGTGGAGATAATTGTGTGAATACCGCTAATACCGATCAAGCGGATGCAGATAGTGATGGGATTGGAGATGTTTGTGATACGTGCATTGGTGATAATAGTTCTGGTGATACCGATGGAGATGGTATTTGTGATAATCAGGATACGGATAAAGATGAGGATGGGGTACAAAATGATTTAGAAATAAGTTGTTTGTCTAATCCTACTGATGAAAATAGCCTTCCTTTGGATACCGATAGTGATGGTACTTGTGATGCACTTGATGAAGATGATGATAATGATGGGGTATTAGATGCGACTGATCCAGATACTACCAATCCCAATATTTGTGGAGACACAGATGGAGATGGTTGTGATGATTGCTCCATAGGCGTTGATGGTTTTGGGCCACTTTCAGATCAAACACCAGCTAATGATGGCACAGATTCAGATCAAGACGGTATTTGTGATAGTGGAGATAATTGCCCTGGTTTATTCAACCCTTCTCAGGGAGACGATGATGGAGATGGTTCAGGGAATGAATGTGATTATTGTACTGGAAGAAACCTGACCCTTAATGATGATCCAGATTTTGATGGTATTTGTAATGATCAGGATACCGATGATGATGGAGATAATTTTACGGATACCAATGAGCTAGATTGTGGTTCCAACCCTAATTCCAATTCAAGTACCCCTCCTGATGCAGATGGCGATGGCGTATGTGATGCTTTAGATGCCTGTGCTGGAAGTGATGATAATTTGGATGCCGATAATGATGCAGTGCCAGATGGATGTGATATTTGTCAAGGCAATGATGCTACTGGAGATAGTGATAATGATGGTATTTGTGATGATTTGGATACGGGCGATTGTCTAACTGATTCTATCATTACAACTAATCCTGTAGATGGTAGTACCATTCAAGTAGGTCAAACAATTACGACCACAGGCACGGTCTTAATTCCAACAAATAATACGGCTATTTTCAAAGCAGGTACTAGCATTACTCTAAATCCAGGTTTTCATGCTCAAGGTACTTTTACCGCCACGATTGAAGCTTGTGAGAACGCATTAACGGAGGAAGGAGCAGCTTCTAGAAATGTGGCATTAGTAATTGCAGATATGCGAAACCTAATAATTCAGGGTGCCTTACAATTGCGAATTATTCCCAATCCTGTCAAATTGCAAAGCCAAATCTATTATAAATTACCTAAATCCAGTCAAGTATATCTAAGCATTTATGACCTTCAAGGAAGGGAAGTGGTGAAATTGATAAATGGGACTGATCAATCAGCAGGCTGGCAAGAGGTGTTATTTACACCAGAACAACTGCCAGGAGGTATCTATTTTGTTGGGTTACGAACGCCTGATAAAGTAAAAACGGAAAAAATAATAGTGATAGAATAAAGAATTAGTCTACCTTGAAAAAAGAATGACTTGTACTTATGAGTAAGGTCGAATAGGACAGAAAACCCTGAATAGAAAAGTCTATTCAGGGTGTTTTTTGTACTTTTACATCTTTTGCTGCCTCTAGGGCTATTTTCCTCCTATCTTGAACCGTTTGAATTAAACCCATGATGTACCAACCTAAATTCATATGCTTTCTGAAACCGTTTTCTATCCTATTGCTAGTATTATTATTTGATTATAGCTGCCAAGAACAAGCCCCTAAAAAGACTAGTACTCCAATTGGAAATACGATAGTCAGCCAAACCAAATCCAAGGCAAAAACACCTGATGGACAATTCATAGCCTGGAAAGAACACATCATAGACGATACCAAAATAAGTGGCATTGGCATTAGCGGAAGTGATGGGTTACAAATGGCAGATTTGGATAAAGATGGCTTTGAGGATATTGTGTCTGTTCATGAATCAGATACCGAATATGATGGGCAATTAATTGGTCATATTCGGATAGCTTTTGGGACTGCTGACCCAAACAAATGGGATTTAGTGACTTTAGCTTCAGGAGTAGAAGCGGCAGCGGCAGAAGATATTGCCTTGACCGATTTAAATGGAGATGGTTTTTTAGATGTGGTCGCTGCCTGTGAATTGGCGCACTTAATCTATTTTCAAAATCCAACCAAAAATATTAAAACAGCGAAATGGGAAAGATTAATACCTGAAATTACCCAAAATAGAGGCTCTTTTATTCGTGTTTTTGCGGCTGATTTAAATCGTGACGGGCAGCCTGAAATCATTGCGGCTAATAAAGGCGACCAAGCCAATGACGGAAGTGTTGCCGTTAATCCAGGACCAAAGCCTGTTTCTTATTTTGAAATTAAGGGTATTCCGCTACATAATGAAGCTTGGATAGAAACGCCTATTATTGAATTAAATATTCCTGTTAATGCCCAACCAGTGGATATTGATGGAGATGGAGATCTAGACATTATTGCAGGCTCAAGAGGAGAACGCAGAATTGTTTTATTAGAAAATAATAGCCAAGAAAAGATAGCTTTTACACCCCATGATATTAAATTAAATGGAACGGGAATATCTACAAAACTAGCTACAGAAACGGCTTCTAAATCTTTTATCACAGGTTTTAATATGGTGTTTTTAGATATTAACCAAGACGATAGGTTAGACATCCTCTTAGCCGAATCTTTCCAATATTTAATTTGGTTAGAACAACCTGAAAATTGGACGGATGATTGGCAAGTGCATGCCATTGGAAACACTGCGCCCGATTGGATAGTCGGTATTCAATTAGCAGATATTAATAATGACGGTCACCAAGATTTGATAACAGGTGGTTATAGTAGGGGAGAAAGAGATACCGATGGAAAAGTGACGATTAATGACCCTTTAGGTAGAATTGCTTGGTTTGAAAACCCCAATAATCCTACGAAAACTTGGATTAGACAGGACATTTCTCGTCGTAAAAGAGGCATGTTTGACCAATTTGTTGCTGTGGATTTGGATAAGGATGGGGATATAGATTTTGTCTCTACTAGAGGGAATAGTCTGCCTTATGATGGCGTGTTTTGGTTGGAACAGGTTAGGTCGGAACAACCCTTAAACAACTTTGAAAAGGCTAGGAAAATAGATAGTGAAGAAATGGCATTGCCCAACGGGGAGTAAAGAGATGTAGCTTAGACGGCTGGTTTGAGTAGGAAAGTTAATTACTGCTTTACTCAAACCTAGTAATTAAACTAATAACCCTAATATTATTAGGATTTTGCGTTGCTTTTTCTTTTCTCCTTTCGCCTCCTAGCATTCTACCAGAATTAGAGAAATTTATAGGCTTTTCTAGTATTAACCACTTTCTCTTTTTTTTTAAAGCGAGCTGAGGCCTAATAGAAATTAGTTTTTTTTCCTTGGGTGATTCCTATAAAGATGTTAAAGAGCAGTACTTACCATAAAAATAATCGCTTTATGATTTTTGAAAAACACCTTCCCTTTCTTTTTCATTCAACCAAGCATTAGGGTCATGATAAATAGCTCCATCTGGAAGCCAATCATAAAAATCCGCTAAGTCCTTTTGGATTTGGTGGTGGTAAAATGCTGGTATTATGGTAGATTCTCCTGCAAAGAATTTTCGAAAATCGGGGTTTTTAAATTGTTGAAGTACGCTTTTGAGGTATTTTACCCGTACAGGACCAGCTCTAGATACAGATCGAATTAAGTTCACCGTTTTTGCTGTTCTACTTTTGCTATTCAAAACCCTATTCCAAATAACTTTTCTGGAAAAACCATAAGAGATTAAATCAATCGTTTTTTTATAAAACGCTTCCCAACTATAATTCATGGGTCTAACATTGAAAGCGTTGAAGGTATTCAAAAAATGAAATGGCAATGGAATTATTCTACCATCCTTTTGATATTGTAAATTTAAAGGGGCCGATCGGCCAAAAGAAGTCATTAAGGCATAAACAGGAAAAGCGCCCGGTACTAAATCAATATATTCTTTGGATAATTCCCAAGGCTCTTCTCCACTATCACTATCCAATCCTAAAACGAAATTAGTTTGCACATAAGGAATGTATTCCATGATCATATTTACATGAGCGGCTACTTGAAAAAGTTTTTCCTTTCCAGCTTTTCGTTGACTTTTTGATTTATTCCCCATTTCAAACCAAGATTCAATACCCGGTAAAATACCTACAAATCCATTCTGATTCATCCTTTTTAAATTCTTCTCCGTAAGCAGAGATAAACTACTCTCGGCAGCAAATCGCATGCTTCCTTTTGGAACAGCCTCCTCTATTAGGCCTATATAATCTTCAAATCGTACTCCAAAATTAGGGTCATGCCATCCTACTATAGGGCGCTTCATTTTTTTGGATACAAACCGCAAATCCTCCTTGAGTGCCTCATAATCAAGCGGCTGGTACGGAACTGTAGAATCTACACAGAAACTGCAAGAATAGGGGCATCCTACACTTCCTATCATTGGAACTGCTTTAAAAAATCTAGCTTTAGCTAGGTTTTTTTCTATAAATGGCCAGCGTTCTACTACACCTGGAAGCTGTGCAGGTTGTTTAGATGCCGAAAGATGAATGCCAATAGGTCTTTGACGACCACCGTCCTTAAGCACATCCTCAATCATCTCTCTATTGGTGAAACCAAATACATAATCAAAATACTTTACAGCGTCCAATGGATAACTTTTTGCATGTGGACCACCTAAAGCCGTAATTGCACCATGATGTCTAAAGTAATTGCTAAGTGCATAAGCAAGTAAAGCTCCTTCCGTATAGGAATTAATGAAAACAATATCTACATCCTTTGGCAATATTTTTTTAAGGTTTTCACTCCCCGTATAGGTAACATATTCTACTAAATGACCTTCTTCCTGACACCAAGCGGAAACTACCTGTGGCATAATAGAGGCGTAATTGGGGTACATATAACGTGCCCACAACCCTTTATTACTTTTATTAGAACATAAATCAATTACACCAATTTTTTTTTGATTTTTCATTTTTTTTTTGATGAAATGATTCAAAACCATACAGTTTTGAGCGTAGATTGACTGCCGATAGACAGATTCTACGCACTATTCTAATTTTTGGGCATTACGGTAAAAAGTGTGGGTAGTTAAAAAGGTATTAGAATTCAGGAGTGTTGTATTACCCGTTATCGTTGCGATGTACAAGTAACACGACGCTTCTGAGTCGTAAAGGCTTTAATTCACCCATAGTTTTCACCGTAGAACCAATTTTTGTATGGTTTCAAAATGAAATGATTCAATCCCCTCATTCGTAATAGCAACTCTATTTATTTACTTTAAGGAAATAAATAAATTGCTGGCAGCAAATTACTTGGGATTAGTTTAGTAGAAGATGATATTTCTCATTTCATCAGGGTGATTAAAGTCAATTCTACGTTGAAGTAGCTAGAGGATGAATACCACTTGTACAGACAATTAAAAGGTTCAAAAAACCTGACCTCAGAGGGGTCAAAACTCTTTAGAAAGGATTCGAAAAGACTATTTTACGACCTTAGAGAGGTCGCATTTCATTTTTTAATATTTGACCTCGCTGAGGTCGTGAGCGGTAACGTTTGTAACTGAATTTCTAAAAATATATGACCTCTCTGAGGTCAAAAATAATACAAAATTGAGATGCTCAAATGTTACTCATTTTATCTGTAGAGGTCGAATTCATTAGCAATAATCGAATTCATTAGCAATAAACTGCGAGGAACTGCAAGCATTTGTGAGGCTTTTTACAAAACAAAATTAAATTTCCAAAAATATTATTTGACTACTGTCCCGTAAAACAAAAAGCAAAAAGCCCTGGTAGATAAATCTAACAGGGCTTTTTATTATCCTAATAATACAATCTATTAATCCTTCCTAGGCGCAGTATCCGCCATATACTGCATCCCAGCCAATCCAGTCAATAAAGCCACAGGGTCAGCCCCACTACGCAAAGTTTCAGAAGTATATTTCAAAAAGTGCCCAATATCTTCCACATCATTTTCAGTCAGCCGGTCACCAAAATTAGGCATCCCATTTCCAGCTAAAGCGCCATTTAAAATAATCTCTTTATGGTTTTTGAAAACCCCTTCCGTAGAGTGCGTTAAATCTGGCAAAGCGCCACCGCCTGCACCAAAAGCATCACCGTGACAAGTCAAACAAAACTTGATATACAAATTAAGTCCTCGACCCACTTGAAGTGGTTCTCCCGTATGTGGTAAAGTCGTTAGAGAAGCAACTACAGGGTTGACCATCTCTGCGGGCATTTCCGCTGTGCCACCTAATTTGAACGTGAAAATACGTCCAGGATGCACATTTTTGGTGAATTTACGAGTCAAACCAACAATACCTCCCCAGCCAACGACGACCGTTACATATTGCTCGCCATCTACGGTATAAGTAATTGGAGGGGCAATAATTCCTGTCAACAAATCCTTTTGCCATAATTTAGATCCGTCTTTGGCATCATAAATAGTGAATTGTCCAGTAGCATCGCCTTGTAAAACTAATCCACCTTTCGTTGTTAAAATACCGCCGTTCCAATGCGTTAATGGATGCTCGACTGCCCAAACTTCTTTTTGGGTAACTGGGTCAAAAGCAATCGTTCTGCCATAAGGCCTCATTGGGTCTGGTGCGCCTGCGGAACTGGCACTAAAAGGCTTGTATAATTTATCTGCATAACTGACATTCCAACCTGTTCCAGAACCACCTCTAGCGACTTTATTATACGTATCTTCGGTTTCATGCGAGAAAGTGATACTAGCGGTATGTGTAGGAATGTACATTAACTTCGTTTCTCGATTAAAGGCTTGTGGTTGCCAATTATGACCGCCATAAGCCCCAGGTGCAATAACCGTATTTTCTCCTGGATTTTGATATCTAGCACCAGGTGCTTCTATCGGCCGACCCTTTTCATCCAAACCAGTTGCCCAGTTTATTTGCGTGTAAGCAGAGCCACTAATAAATTGCCCATTGGTTCTATCAATGACATAGAAAAAACCATTTTTAGGCGCTTGCATTAAGACCTTGCGCATTTTTCCGTCCACCTCTAAATCTGCTAAGGTAATAGGCTGCGTGGACGTATAATCCCAAGTATCGCCAGGCGTTGTTTGAAAGTGCCATTTATAACTACCGTCATCCGCATCCAAAGCAACAATACTAGATAAAAATAAATTATCGCCGCCTTCTGGACTTCTTTGCAATTGGTCCCAAGGAGAACCATTCCCAACCCCTAAATAAATAGAATTCATTTCTGGGTCATAAACAATCGCATCCCAAACAGTCCCGCCACCGCCGTATTTCCACCATTCGCCTGTCCAAGTTTTCGCTGCTTCTTCCAAGATTGGATTTTCAAAAGGCTTAGATGGATCACCTGGAACGGTGTAGAAACGCCATTTTTGGTCGCCTGTCGCTGCATCATAAGCGGTCACATAACCTCTAGCATCGTATTCTGCGCCACCGTTGCCAATTAAGACATTCCCTTTGGCAATTCTAGGTGCGCCAGTAATCGTATAATCTCGACTTTTATCAATGGTTAATTTTTCCCAATTTGGTTTGCCTGTAGCTGCATTTATAGAGATTAATCGTCCGTCAATAGTCCCTACAAAAACAGCCCCTTTATACAAAGCAACGCCTCTATTGACGACATCACAACAAGCCTTTTCGCCATAGTCTCTAGGAACTTCTGGGTCAAACTCCCAAATTTTTTCACCTTTTCGCAAATCAATCGCCCAAACGACACTCCAAGGGCCCGTTAAATACATGATGCCATCGACTACAATTGGCGAAGCCTCAATGCCTCTTTTAACCCCCAAATCTAAAGACCAAGCTAAGCTTAAATCCTTGACTGTTTCTTTATTAATTTGATTTAATGTACTGTATCTGTCTTCTTGGTAATTTCCACCATAAGTGAGCCAATCTCCGTCAATATCTGCCTTCATTAAAGCAGCATCGTCTATGGCATTGGTAACGGATTGGATATGTTCAAGGGTACCTTTAACGACTGGTTCGGGCTGACAACTGAACATTAAAAAACTAAGTGTGGCGCAGAATGCACCGTATTTGAGTAGGTTTTTCATTGAATGAATGATTGAAAAATTAGGAGAAATATATCATGAAGCTATTTTGAGAAAATTTGTGTATGCTTCGAGGGTGAAATTAGTATATTTTTACTAATTATATAATTTTGCCGTATTATATTTTTAAAAATGACTGTGGAATGATATTTTCTTGTTCTGGAATAGACTCATATATAGGAGCTTTAGCTTCAGCTCTGTCTGTAGATATTATGCTGTTTTAGTAGATTTTTAAGAAGCGTAGCTTCGTCACCATCAATTTTTATGGGGTCGAAGCTAAAGCTCCTCTGAAATTTTAAGGATATTTTACTTTTTTCTACAGACAGGGTCAGGGCTAAAGCCCTTAAAATCCCTATTTTAGACTTGTGAGGTGTCGTTCTATTTTTAATATATGTCATATTTAACTATTTATTTACAAAAAAAGAGGTGCATCATTTATTAAAAATAATGCACCTCTTTTACGATTTACTTAATTGCTGCTGACTTAGGAAAAGTAAGCATAAATCGAAATCACAATAACCGTAATTGCAATCCCTGTCTGATTGACATATTTCCAAGGTGTAATATCTACTTGTTCCGTATATGCTTGCACATACTCCTCTGTTCTAGGTTTCAACATACCAATTACTAACATAATTAGCACATTCATCACAAAAAGAATAGCCATGACATGTAAAAAATGAGGATAGGCTAATTTCTCTATATCGCTTAGTGCCGCCGCATCTGTAATGCCTGATGTTCGTGCATCGGCTAATGCGGAGGCCACCATATTTGGTTTTAATACAAATTGGCTAAGACTATATAAAACAACACCTAGACCAATGGCAATTTTGGCTGCAATGGCGGGTACATATTTAGTTAAATACCCCACAATAATAATGGTGAAAATGGGGATGGAATAACAACCATTCACTTCTTGTAAATAGCCAAATAAACCTTCGGGTGCATTGGCAATAGCAGGCGCAATAAACATCGCTAAAATGGCAAGTCCAATGCCAAATGTTTTACCAGCTTTTACAATTTGCTTTTCAGTAGCATCCTTATTAATATATTCTTTGTAGATATCAACTCCAAAAAGCGTCACAGAACTATTGAGGGCACTATTGAAAGAACTTAAAATCGCACCAAATAAAACCGCCGCAAAAAAGCCAACTAATCCAGCAGGTAATACCTTGGCAACTAATCTTGGATAAGCCTCATCAGGAACAAGTAAGCTTCCTTCAAAAATATGGTAAGCAATGATACCCGGTAAGACAACGACTAAAGGCCCTAATACTTTTATAAAACCCGCTAACATCAATCCTTTTTGCCCTTCTTTTAAGTTTTTAGCGCCTAAGGCTCTTTGAATAATAGCTTGATTTGTACCCCAATAAAATAATTGTACCAACATCATCCCTGTAAAAATCGTAGCAAAAGGGACAGAAGCTGTTGAATCTCCTATGGAATTAAATTTTTCAGGGTTGGTCGCCATTAACTTGGATAAACCTTCCATAACGCTACCTTCACCGATATAAGCTAAGCCAAAGAAAGGAATCAATAAACCACCAATTAAAAGACCAACGGCATTAATCGTATCAGAAACAGCTACCGCTTTTAATCCGCCAAAGACCGCATAAATAGACCCAATTATACCAATTCCCCAAACACAAACCCATAAAGAAGTGGTCTTAGAGACGCCTAATAATTCTGGTAAATTAAACATTGCGCTGAAAGCAACTGCACCTGAATATAAAACAATTGGTAACAAAACAACCACATAACCTGATAAAAATAAACCAGAGGTGATACTCTTGGTCGTTGTATCATAACGCCGTTCTAAAAATTGTGGAATGGTTGTTAATCCACCTTTTAAATACCTTGGTAGTAAGAAAATAGCGGTAACAACAATTGCCATAGCGGCCAAAGTTTCCCACGCCATGACTAAAATTCCTTCGGTATAGGCTTGACCATTTAAACCAACAATCTGTTCGGTAGACAAATTGGTTAATAAGAGAGACCCTGCGATAACGCCAGCGGTTAAGCTACGACCTGCTAAAAAATAACCGTCTGAAGAATCTTCATCCGTACCTCTGGTTGACCACCAGGCAATACCTGCCACCAATAATGTAAATCCTAAAAAAGAAATTAAGCCCATTTTGCGAAGTTAGTTTTGTTAAAACAGGCATATTTTTAGCGCCTGAATGTTGATGCTTGTAAAAATAGAATTAGTGTAAAAAAGACAATAAGTTTAGAATTATCCTAATTTTTGCTCCTTTTTTTAAATCTTAGGAATTGAATTAACCGATATGTTGTGCAATTAGAAATCCTAAGCCTAAAAACATATTATAAAAAAGGTATTTTTTTGTCTGTAAATAACTTGTTAAAGGAATTTGGAAGGTAAAATGAACGTAAGTAATTAAAATAATTTTATTGACTAGGTAAGCAATAACGGTAGCAAAAGCAATGCCTTCTAGACCATGCGTTTGCACTAAATAGAGACTAAGCCCCACATTAATGAGTACTTCGATAATAGCACTCCAAACCAAAACAAAATTGTGTTGCTGGGCATAAATAATGACTTGCGGCAATAATAGACGACTAGAAATTATCAATAAATAGACATTGAAAACTTGAGCAGATTCAGCAAATTTATCCGTATAAACTAAGGGGAACAAATAAGGACTTAACAACATTAATCCCACCGTTACAGGAAATAACCAACGGGCTAATTTAGCCACTTCTGTTTTTATTTTACCAATAGCCAATGCCTGATTTTCTACCGCTAAAGGAATTAACGTTGCGGTTAAAGCTGCGGTTAAAATCGTCACTAAAGGCAGTTCTCTAGCGCCATACCGAAAGACGGCAAACATTCCTGTATCTGCAAAATGACTGGTTACAATAAAACCATCGACATATTCCATACCACCGCCAATGAGCATGTGCAAACTTAGCGGAAACATTAATAATAATAGCCTTTTTAATTGGCTGCTATTTAAGCCTGCCTTAGTACTTCCAGAACTTGGAGTTTTGGAAGCACTTTTAGAGAGAGAGATTCCGCTAAAAAGTAACTTTAATAACCACGCAAATTTCAAAATACTCCAAAGCAATAGCCCTTGAAAAACACCTTTTAAACCCCAATTAAAAGCCAGTGGAATAATAATGAATAATAATTGACTACTAAAAAGTAAACTGCCATACCAAAGGATGGCCTTTTCTTTTTTTTGTACCAAATAAATATATTCAATCAGGGCGGCAGGTGCATTAAAAATAAGAAAAAGACTAATCAATTCAAGATGGGCTAATTTATCGTATTGCGTAAATTTAGGAATGATGAAATCTTGGAGGCAATAGAGTAGACCACCCGCCAAAATGCCTAATAATAAAAGCAGAAAAGCTAAATTTATTAATACCCCTTGTTGGTTTTTTTCTTTAGCGAATTGGCTTAATAAACTTTTGATACCTGCTGAAATCCAGAAAAAAGATAAAAAATTGCCTAGAAAAAGTAGTACTTCATAAAGCGCGATTTCTAGAGTGGAAAGGTGGAAAAAACGGACTAGTAAGACGCCAATTAATAATGCGGTGGCAAAACGCATTAATTGGAATGCTTGTAATGGATTTAAAGAGAAATTAGTAAACCAATTTTTCAAAGAAAATAAGGATGAGTGAAGAATAAGTGATAGTGAAAGAATAGTTCCATCATTTCGCTAGGGAGACCTCCATGCTTTTTAAAAACTTGGAGGACTCAATAATTTAAAAATCCTTACAAATTCCCAATCAAATTCGGATAATCCGTAATAATTCCATCTACACCCAATGCCTTCATCCGCTGCATATCTTCCACTTTATTAATCGTCCAAGGAATTAAATCCATTCCTTTGGTATGTACTTGTTCCACCAATGTATCCGTCACTAACTGAAAATAAGGGCTATAAATAGTTGGAATAAAATCCAATTTTTCCATGTTTTCTGCAAAAGGATTGATATTTTCAATCAAATAAGCGGTCATAATCGTTTTATCTAATTCGTTGACGGCTAATAAACTACGAGGGTCAAAGGATTGAATACAAGTTTTATCGCGAATGCCTAAACGATTGACTTCATCCAATAATATTTTGGCAAATTTAGCAGGAATAGGTGCTAATTTTACATCCCATTCTGGTTTACTTTTGATTTCAATATTATAATAAGGTACTGCTTGATTATGTTCTTGGCAATATCTATTAACCGCAGCGACTACTTCTTTTAAGGTCGGTTTATGAATAGACATTTTCTGCTGTTCTGGAAAACGAGCATTGCCACGACTGCCTACATCAAATGCCTGAATATCTTCTGTGGTCATTTGATGCAGTAAATAATTTTTTTCGTTTTCGTCTGATACTTCTTGCCCATCTGGTGTTGTAGAAATCTCATGAGAAAACCATGGCTCATGTGAAATAATCACATCGCCATTCTGAGAAATAGCAGCGTCCATTTCTAAAGTACGAACATTCAAGGACAAAGCTTTTAAAAAGGCAGGGACGGTATTCTCTGGCACTAATCCTCTAGCCCCACGGTGACCTTGCCAATCGAATTCAGGAAGCGGTTTAGGTGGCATCGTATTTTGTTTTGGTGTCGAATCACTACAAGCAATGAATGTGATAGCGAATAGCGATAAATAAAAAAGCGACTTTACTGACATAATGGAAAGGTTGCGTAATTTTTTGGCAACTTGATTGTTGCTGATTATTTCTGACCCCCTCAAATCATCCCAAAGATGCGATTTTTTTATTAATTGAAGGAGGATTTTGTTAAGGAATGGATAAAAATAAGTTGGACAAGTAGTATCGAAAAAATAGAAATGGAGGAACGTTTGCAGAAAGAAGCGGATGCTTTGAATGTAGTATTGATTTATTCGGAAGGATGAGTTTTTCAGTTATCAGTTGCCAGTTAACCGACAACTGGTAACTGGCAACCCGCAACTGGTTCACTCCGCTTTACTAGCCGAAGTAAATAGTCTATCCCAATTAATGCCGTTGAGCATATCATTTTCTACGGTAGAAAAATAGATAAAGAGTGGCTTACCGAGAATATGTGTTTCAGGGACAAAACCCCACATTCTGGAATCTTCTGAATTATTCCGATTATCACCCATCATCCAATAATAATCTTGTTTAAAAGTATACTGCGTCGTTTCCTTTCCATTGATATAAATTCGACCATTTTCAATTTTCAAGTCATTCGCTTCATATACATCAATAATTCGTTGATAGAGGGCTATGTTTTTGGGCGTAATGACTAAAGATTCACCCGCTTTAGGAATCCAAATTGGGCCATAATTATCGACATTCCAACCACCAAAATTTTTAGGGTCATGCGGAAATAATCGGTCGGATTCGTCGTAATTGCTAAGCGTGATTTTTTCATCAGACGCCAATAAACTTTCTTTTTGAAGAGAAGTCAAAGTCATTAAATAACGATTGGCACTGGCGCCTAATCGGATATTGGCATCCCCAATCTTATAATCGGCTAACTGAGTTTTATCATATCCAGCAGGAAAATTCACCCAATACATCTCATTTGGGATGATTTCAATGTTAGCATCCATTGCTTGTACTTTCGTTTTTTGCTCAGCAGAAAGCACCAACATTTTATGATTGGGACTACTCGGATTATAATATTGTTGGTCTTCTTCGGTAATGCCCCAATCACCAAATTGCTGCATATTGAATGGAGTAGGGTGCTTGACCAAATAGCGATATTGGAGATTTTTAGAATTTTTGACCGCTGTTCCATTTATATGTACTTGGCGATTAATTATCTGTAGCGTTTCGCCCGGTGTTCCTATACAATGTTTGACATAATGGTCAATTTTATCAATTGGTCTAGTGGTTAGCGGATATTTTCCTTGTTGAATCAATTTAGCCGTATTTTCTGGAATTGCATTTCTGCGATAATCATACAAACTCCAAGTTCGCCCAGGCGTCACATAAACGCTATCGCCTTCTGGCATATTAAAAACAACGGGGTCATTTCTATCTAAACTTTCTATGGCAGGTAATCGCAAAGATGGTAAATTAGGGGACTTTAAATAAGACTCTTTGTCTAACCAAGGAATTCGATTGTGTAAAAGTGGAATGGTTAAAACGGTCGAAGGTGTGCGCAAGCCATAATGGGCTTTACTGACAAAAAGATGGTCGCCTACATTCAAAGACCCTTCCATGGAAGAAGTAGGAATGGCATACGCCTCAATTGTAAACATTCTAATAAAAGCGGCTGCAAAAACAGCAAAAACAACTGCTTCCGTCCAATCTCTTAAGGGCGATTTTTGATAAGGATTTTTTTCTTGTAATTTTTTAAGTTTATATTTGTTTTTTTCTTGATAAGCCGCTTCTAATTTAGTTTGGTAAGCTTGTTCTTTGATCAAAGTAGGGCCATCATATTTATCTTTTAAATTAGTCCCTATTTGGAAAAATATATAAGGTGCATATAGGACGGCTTTAAAACTATCGAGAAACGTATAGCGTTTAAAAGACCGTACCATATCTACGCATAGACCTGTGTAAATGAAAATATTGACAACGGGGATTAATAATAGGGCAGCCCACCAAGTAGGACGACCCACTATTTTGCACCATTCTATAAAATTAATGCCTGGAATTAATACTTTTTTTGGCGTAACACCTGCTTTTTCAAAGACTTTGTAAAGACTTAAACTTAATAAAAAATAGGTGACAATAAAGAATAAAAGAATGGTCATTTGTAATTTTCAATTTAGAATTTGCAATTTGTAATTTTCAAAAAAGACACTGAAAACTAAGTTTAAATTTGTTAGAGAACGAATTTAATCAAACGAATAACTATTTATTATTAACATCGAAGAAAGTACCCATTTATTCGATAAACGAACTAGTTGAGTTGTGGATTGTGCATTACGGGGGAGTAAAGGAAACCTTTGGACTGAAACAATCTGCAAATAAAAATTAAACACAAGTATGAGTATTGAAGCATTAAATCAGCCTTTTACCTTGCCATCAGGCATCACCGTTAAGAACAGAATTGCCAAGTCGGCCTTAAGCGAAGGCATAGCGGAAGCAAACGGGCGACCATCCGAAGCTTTGTTTAATTTATATGACCAATGGGGTAAAGGAGGTGCAGGCATTCTTTTTTCTGGAAATGTAATGGTCGATAAAGCGCATTTGGTGAACGCCAATGTAATGATTGCAGAAGACGACGAATTTTTGGATGACTTTACGACTTTGGCAAATAAAGCACAAGCACATGGTTCTCATTTATGGATGCAGATTAATCATCCAGGTCGACAAGCGCCCATTTATTTGGACAAAGCACCTGTTAGTGCTTCTAATGTAGGCATGCCTAGTAAGTTATATGTGCAACCGAAGCCTTTGACAGAGGCCGAAATTTATGATTTGATTGACCGATACGGAACGGCTGCTTTAATTGCCAAAAAATCAGGCATGAAAGGGGCGCAAATTCATGGCGCACACGGATATTTAGTGAGTCAATTTTTATCGCCCTTGACCAATCTTAGAAAAGATAAATGGGGTGGTTCGTTAGAGAATAGAGCAAGGTTTGTTTTAGAAATTTATCGGGATATGCGGAAAAAAGTAGGCCCTGATTTTCCATTAGGTATTAAAATAAATTCTGCTGATTTTCAAAGAGGCGCTTTTACGGAAGAAGAGTCTATGGAAGTGATTCAAATGTTGGACGCGGAAGGAATGGATTTAATAGAAGTATCTGGTGGTACTTATGAAAGAGCAGCAATGGTAGGAACGCAACAAAAAGAATCTACCAAAAAACGAGAAGCATATTTCATGGATTTTATCGTTAAAGTTCGAGAAAAAATAAAAAGCCCTTTGATGTTGACTGGTGGTTTCAGAACAGCCGCTACTATGGCAGCCGCTATTGATAATAAAGAATTGGACTTTGTTGGTTTAGGCAGACCATTTTGTGTATTCCCAAATGTGGCAAAAGATTTATTAAGTGGTGAAATGACCGATTGTACGGTGCCTGATTTATTGACGGGGGTGGATAAAATTGATATGACGGGAATGTTGCAAACGCCTTGGCATCAATTTCAATTAGTGCGGATGGGAAAAGGTTTAAAGCCTGATCCTAATATGGATGTTTGGGAGGTCTATGAAAAAGTGACTGGAAGAAAACGACCAGTTTAGGCGGTTGTCAGTTGTCGGTTGCTAGTTTAACCGACAACTGGCAACTGATAAAGGCTAAACCCGCTCTTTCCCTGTCTTCAATTCTGCTTGCAAAGTCTCCAACTCTGTCCAACTCCAATTAGCAGCAAGAGCAGCTTGTTCTGGCCAAGTACTAGGCTCATGTGCTTCATAAACACTGCCACCAGCTTTTAAAAGCCTTTTTAGTTCACCAATACCTGTTTTAGATAATTTTTTCCAAGTATAAATATTGGCATTATTTAAAAGCACTTCAATTTTAGGGTCAATGCCTTCTATAATTTTTAAATCATCAAATTCAATTTGTTTCTCCCTTCTTTTTCGTTGGCTAATTAATTCCGCTTCTAAATTTTTGAAGGCTTTCCATTGACCAGTCGCTAGTAATTGGGCTTGTTGTGACCAATTAATAGGGTTATAAATTTCATAACGCTTCCCGCCATTTTTTAGAACACTATTTAATTTGTCAACATCTGTTTTAGCTAAATCTGACCAATTTTTGATACCTGCTTTATGTAATAAAGTACTTACTTTCGGAGGAATGCCTTCAATAATATCCAAACTGGTAGGCGAATACGTAATTCCATAACTACTACTATCATTAATGGTACTAACCAAGCTTTCTAGTTCAAGCAGTCGTTTATTTTCTGTGGAGTGTTTGGTTGTTTGGTTGTCAAACTCAGCTTTTAAAGCCGCATAATTTTGACTTAATTGTGCAAACGCTGGAGTTTCCTCCTTGTCATTTGTTTCTAATGCTTCTAATTTACTTTCTGCTAAAGTAAACTGTTCTCTAAGTAATTGAAATTGGGCGCTTAAATCTTTATGTTTAACATTTAATTTCTCGTATTGCTTTTCTAAATCTGTATTTTTTTCTGCTAAATTTTTATTGCTAATATAAAGTGCTTGACTAGTTGCTTTGACATCAACAAAACTTTTTAATTGATTGGAAGAAGACTGGACTTTAGCCATCTGCTTTTCCAATTTAGCCGCTAATTGCCGATGATTTTCTTCTTTTTGATTGAGTAAAGCTTGTGTAGCTCTTAATTTAGGTAAAACCTTTTCTTCCAATTCTTCTTTTAAGGCAGCATAATCTGCTTGTAACTGACGATGTGTGTCTCCTAATAAGGTTAGCTTTTTTTGACTTTCTTCGGTGGCTATTTCTTTATCTACAAGTGCTTCCTCCGATTGCACCATCTGGTCATGAGTTTCTTTTAAAGCATGGTAGCGGTTATTCAATAACGTTTGTTCATTTCGCAATTGGTTATAATCTTCTTTTAATGCTTCATAAGTAGCCTGTAATTCATGGTTTTTTTGTAAGATAATAGCTTCTTGCACATCAACCATTTGTGGAGCAGGAGTACTAGCTAATTTTCGAGATTGAGAAGCTCCGATTAATTTTTCTATTTCCTCCTCTTCGTCGGTATATCCTTCTTTTTGAGGCTCGTTAGCGACTAGCGTTTCCCCTTTCTTTACCAATTGGTTTTCTAAAATAGTTAATTGCTCTTTTAAATCAGCTTTCTCTTCTTTTAAGGTTTCAATTTCTTCTTCTAGGCGATCAAGTGTATTAATGGCCCCATTATATTTTAAATCTAGTGCATTATAATTGGATTCCATAGATTCATAACTATCCAATAGGGATTGTCGTTCTTCGTCTACTTGTTCATATAAATTTTGCGTATTGGATTGATTGGCTAGGAAAGATTGGTGTTTGGTATCGAGTTCTTGATAGTTATCCATTAAATCCGCCAATGCTTGCTTTACTTTGGCATGTTCTGCTTTCAAATGCTCATGCTGATTTTGTAAGACATCATGCTGTGGCTGAACCTTATCTAATGCCTTTTTTAAGGAGTCAATCTCTTTTTTGTCTTCTTTTTTATAGAAAGTCCAATAAAAGAGAAATGCCAATAAAAATGCACCAATAAGAAAAAAGGCAACTTCTACAGTAGCTCCTAAAATAGAACCATTAGCGGATGTGTTTTGTAATAATAAATGCATAGTTTTTAAGGTTCGGCTATTTTTAGTCTTTGTTTAAATGGATAAGTATAGAACAGTAGAGTAGTTAACTAAATTACTGCAACGAATGAATTCGACCTGTACAGATAAAATGAGTAGCATTTTAGTATCTTAATTTTGTGTTATTTCTGACCTCAGAGAGGTCGCATATTTTTAGAAAATTAGCTACAAAAGTGACGACTCGCGACCTCAAAGAGGTCTAATATTAAAAACGAACGAAATTTACTAGATGCGACCTCTCTGAGGTCGTAAAAATTACCTTTTCTAACATTTCCTAAAGACTTTTGGCCTCTCTGAGGTCATTTGATAGTATAATTTTTAAGCCTTTTATTTATCCGTACAGGTCGAATGAATTCGCCCATACGATTATCTTCTAATATCTATCTCAATTCGTCGATTGTCTAGTTTACCTATTTCTGTTGTATTATCTCCTACAGGTTCTTCTTCCCCTCTTGAAGTTGTTTCTATTTGAATTTTAGGTACGCCTTTTGCTTTAAGGACATCTCGAATATCTTTAGCGTTTCTAAGTGCAATTGTGAAATTTAATTCGCTACCTCCATGGCTGTCTGTATGTCCTTTGAGAATGACTGTTTCACCACTTTCAATTAATCGGTTGGCTAATTTATCAAATAATTCTTCAAAATCCTCAGTTTTGATGCGTTTATTAGGATGATTTATTAAATAATAATCCAATAATGCATCTGGTGTATAGCCTTCTACCCATTCATAAAATACGGCTTCGACTAAACTATCTGGGGTATAGGTTAAAAAGCTAGAGGTATCTGAATAAGTCTCAATTCTATCTTCAGGCAATTGATTGATTAATAATTTTTTTAGTTCAGCCGCTCTGGCTAAGCCCAATTCATAATCTAAACCTATTTGTTCTTCGGGGCTATTTAATCCTGTAATTTGCAATAATTGCCCTTCTTGCCCCATTGTTAAAATAGAGTCTATTAGGTTAGTCGTTCCACCATTGACGATTAAACCATAAGTTGAAGGCTTGAAAAGTAATTGTAATTTTTTAGATTCGCTTGTAGCCGTAAGTACAGGCTTGGTATCGACAACCGTAGGTACAGGCTTAGGGGTAGATGCACCCAGTTGCTTGATGTTGAAGACATAATGCCACCAAAATGTGCCGCTCCAGAGAATAAGGAATAATAAACAGATATAATCTTTTCTCATAGTTATTACTTCTTTTGGAAAAGTTTATGTTAACTGAATAGAGTGAATAAAAGATAATTCTAGTAAACTCTATTGCGAAGTATTTTTGGATGTATAAAATAATTAATCTTTAGCCTAAAAATTTGAGCACATCAAAATTAAAGATAAATATTATTATTTGTAATACGTAAACAATTCAAAAGAAGTTGATTTTTTTTGTGTGTAGTTTTGAATTTTAATTAAAAAATAATGAAAAAAAGCAATCAATAAAAGATTCAGCCTCTTTTGTTTACTAAATAACAATATTTTTTAAGTATAAGCTCAAACTTATAAAAAATTACTTGAAAAAGTAAGTCATTTGTAATTATATTGCTGACTCATAGGAAAATTTAGTTTTGCCTAAATTTAGAATTATCCCTCTAATTCAATTTTAGAAACGATAGAACAACAAATTCTGCCTTTTTCAAATGGTTTGTTTTTTTAATATGTCAAAAAAATAAACAATTGAAAAACTCAAATGAGGGAGTTGTTTTTTGTCAATACTTACATTGAATTTATTTTTATTACTACGAGAACTACAAACTATTTTAATTTAAAAAAATGTGGGAAATTATTTTTTGGGCTGGTATGGCTATTGTGTTTTATAATTTTATCGGCTACGGTGTTTTGGCTTATCTTTTTGTGAAAGTACGGAACTTATTTAAGCGACCCGACGAATCAAATCGAATTAAAAGTTATGAGCCCGAAGTCACCTTTGTGATTCCTGCTTATAATGAAGAAAGATGGATTGCCGATAAAATCGCTAATTCTCTTGCTCTGGAATATCCTACAAAAAAATTACATTTTTTATTGGTAACAGATGGTTCAGATGATAATACAATGGATATAATTGATAATTATCCCGTAGCTGAAGGTGTTTCTTTTCGTCATTTTTACCAACCAGGGAGAAATGGGAAAATTGCGGCAGTTGAACGAATTATGCCCGAAATCAAAACACCTATTTCTATATTTACCGATGCCAACGCAATGGTCAATAAGGAAGCGGTTCGGAATATTGTTAAGCATTTTGCGCATCCTAAAGTAGGGGCCGTTTCTGGGGAGAAACGAATTTATCAGGAAGCAACAGGAGATGCAACGGCGGCAGGAGAAGGCATTTATTGGAAGTATGAATCTTTTATGAAGAACTTAGATGCGCAGTTTTATTCTGTTATTGGTGCAGCAGGGGAATTATTTGCGATTAGAACGGAGTTATCCCCAAAAATTCCAAAAGACAGTATTATTGAAGATTTCTTTTTAACTATGACTATCGCCGCTGAAGGTTATCGAATTGCCTATGCCCCAGATGCTTATGCCATGGAAAGTCAATCTGCTTCGGTAAAAGAGGAATTAAAACGAAAGATTAGAATTGCCGCAGGAGGATTTCAATCAGTTACGAGATTAGCTCGCTTATTCAATATTTTTAAATACGGTCGCCTTTCTTTTCAATTCATTTCTCGCCGAGTTTTTAGATGGATTGTTGTGCCTATTACTTTGCCCATCATTTTGATTGCAAATATTATATTAGCACAACAAGGGCATTCAGGCTATCAAACCTTACTTTTCTTACAAATTGGATTTTATGTACTAGCCTTAATTGGTTATTTACTCGAAAAACGCCAATTGCGATTGAAAGCTTTATTCGTGCCTTACTATTTCTGTGTAATGCATTATGCGGTCTATCGAGGCTTTTTTCGTTTTTTAAAAGGCAATCAATCTGTTTTATGGGAACGAGCAAAAAGAGCGTGATTGAATCTCAATTTCAAATATAAAATAGTCGTTGAAGGTCGGAGTTTGCCCATAAATCAATCCTACTTTTATTAAAATAATTTAACTAAAATATAATTTTAGCGAATATTCGCTGTATTTTTATATTTACGTTTTCAATCAATAACATTAATTTTATTGTAATACTAACTAATTGAAAATCAATAATTAAAATTTAAAAACTACTTGCTTAATTATCATAGATATTCATGATTAATTAATTTTATTTTAACTTATTTGTAAATTATTGATAGCCAGATTAGAAATTGTTTATGTTTATAAAAAACTGCTCCATTTTAATTAATTAACTTTGTGTGCGGTTCTTTTGGCAGTCATATTACTTCCTATTAAGATTTCTATACTCACGTAAAATATTATGATAAACACAATTATTACAGGTACTGGTCATTACCTACCAGACCAAATTATTACTAAAGAAGCCTTTCTTCAAAATGAATTTTATGATGAAGGAGGTGCGAAAGTCACAAAAGATAACTTAGCGGTTGCGAATAAATTGACGGAGATAACAGGGATTAGAGAGCGTAGATATGCCGCTACTGAACATAACACTTCAGACTTAGCTTTTTTTGCAGCCCAAAAAGCGATTCAGTCTGCCAAAGTTGACCCAGAGACTTTAGATTATATTATTGTTGCCCATAACTTTGGGGATGTGATTGCAGGTAGTAATCGAGTAGATTTTATGCCTTCTTTGGCTAGTAGGGTCAAGCATAAACTACAAATTAAAAACCCTGATTGTGTCTGCTATGATATTTCTTTTGGTTGCCCAGGATGGGTGCAAGGAATAATTCAAGCGAACTATTACATAAAATCTGGAGAGGCGAAAAAGATAATGGTCATTGGCGCAGAAGTCCTTTCTCGTGTCTTAGATCCACATGATAGAGATAGTATGATTTATGCAGATGGGGCAGGGGCTACGATTTTGGAAGGGAAGGAAGAGGAGACTCCAAGAGGTATTCTAAGTCATGCTTCTCGAACAGATACGCTAGATGAGGCGTACTATTTATGGATGGGTACTTCCAATAATTCCAAGGCTTGTCAAGATAATTTATACATTAAAATGCACGGTAGGAAACTATACAAATATGCTGTTAGGAATGTGCCGCCTACGGTGAAGAAATGTTTAGATAAAGCAGGTTTGGACGTCAAGGATGTTCACAAAGTATTGATTCATCAAGCCAATGCCAAACTAGATGAGGGCATTATTCGCTCTTTCTTTCGATTATACGATATTAAAGAAGTTCCTGATTCCGTCATGCCTATGTGTATTGAAAAAATGGGAAATAATTCAGTCGCAACTGTACCTATTTTACATGATTTGATTCTGAAAGGAGAAGTTGAAGGCCATGCTATAGCAAAAGATAATCACCTTATTTTTGCTTCAGTTGGGGCGGGGATGAATGTAAGTACTGTTTTGTATAAGGTGTAAAAACTAAAGTTTGTTACGGTGTTGCGGTATTGCCTTGTTCTATACGTAACATGGTAACACTGCAACACGGTAAAACCTCATGATTTCTCCAAGATGGTAGTAATGCCAACAAAAAGGAGGGTAAAAAGAGTGGTAAATGTTTTCATTAAATAGGATTTTTTAAGGATAACGAATAGCTATTAAAGATTGTTTTGGTATCTATTTGAAAGTTTAGAAAAATGCTATCATCAAACAAATAAATTAATCACTTTCTGTTCAATACTTCTTTTATTAGTTATAAAAAATAATCCGCCAATCAATATAGTGGCTACATAAACTTGCCAATGTAATCCAGCAGAAACGGTGAAAGATTGACTAATTAACCATTTTGATAACAAAAAATGTCCAACTAATAATAATAATAGCGCAGCCAATAAAACAGCACCAAAAATGCGAGATAATCGTTTGACTAATAAATCACTAACTTGGCTAGGCTGATAACCTAATTGCATTAATAAACCAATATCGGTGTGTGCTCGACTAATAATTAATTCAAAATTGAGCATAAAAACCAAAATAGATAAAATCGTAATGATTAAGCCAATAAAAGCAACCAACCCTAATACGATATTAATCACTAATCCGACTTGTCCGCCAATTAATTTACCACTGGCTACTTCATAATTATGGTCTTTCAAATACTGCCGTAGAGGAGGACTATATGGATTGTCAGTCGCTAGAATCAATCGAGAGATATTACTTTTACTAGCAGTACCAAATTTATTATTTGCCCAATCCATAAAGTTTTGCGGAACTAATACGGAATTGATTCGGTCGCTAAAACCGACAATGCGCCCACTTAAAGTTTGGCGCAATCCTCGTCCTTTTATAGTAATATCAACCGATACTTTTTTAATTGTATTTTGAGTAAACTGAGGCAAACCCTGACTTGGTGCGAAACCAAAATTATAAAGTGCCAAATAATCTCTAGAAATAATAACTGGAATTTCTTGTTGCCCTTCTTTCCATTTAAATTTTCTAGGATGGATGTCCAAATATTCATCTTCCACCGCTTCAAAAAATAATTCCGTATAAAAACCCATCATAGAACTAGAGGCACTCACTTGAAAAGTACTCGGTGTAAATTTGCCAACACTGGCGATAAAATCCTGTTGACCAATGGTGTCTAATTCTTCAGGCGTGAAAGCAGAAGATGCCCCAAGTGTATTAAAAATATTGACTTTTTTGTTGATTAAAACGTACCTATCTTCTCCTTTTCCTTCTGTTAAAGAACGAATATCGTGGAATAATTGAATCGCACTTAGTAATAAAAATAAGCCTAAGAATGCGCCAATAATAGCACCCCAAATTTGTTTTGACGCTTGGTTACCCCAAAGAATTTTTTCTAGCACATTATAAATTTGTCGTGGTGATTCTTAATAATTCTATCCTGAAAATTGAACAAACTCGCAACCCGAAACTGGCAATTGGCAACCCGCATCAATTAAAATTCACATAATCCCAAGGGTCAATTGGTTTTCCCTTGTGCCATAATTCAAAATGCAAATGTGGTCCAGTGGAATGATCGCCTGTATTGCCAATAATAGCAATGGCTTCCCCAGCTTTGACGACTTCTCCGACCTTTTTAAGCAATACAGAATTATGTTTATAAAAAGAAACGAGATTATCGCTATGTTGGATACAAATAGTATTGCCTGTTTCTAAAGTCCAATCAGAGGAAATGACAAAACCACTCATGACTGATTTTACAGGCGTATTTTTTGGGGCAGCAATATCAACACCATAATGGCGCTCATCAGGAGAAAAGGAGAGGGTCATCGTACCACTAACTGGTGGGGTAAAGAATAATTGTTCTAATGGTTTATTTTGTACGCCTAAATTAACTACGGTAGGCGCAGGTCCATTGAGTTCTTCACCTATAGCTGCTCTTAAATCTTCATCTTCTGGTACTTTGTCAACATTCAACGCTCTATCTACGACACTAATTGGCATTTCTTGTTCACCTGTTTCTCCAGTAGTATCAACATTACCCACCATAATATTTCTAATCCCTGTTGCCCAAGCTTCATAAGAGGCTACTTGATTTTCTAATCCTTCAATTTGTTGCTCTAATTCTGCTGCTTTTTCTTGAGCATCAAAATCTCCATATCCTGGAATAAACTGCTTTAGTGGCGTAAAAACGATTAATAAAAAGACAATAAAGGCTAAGGCTACAAAAATACTACTAGCAATGGTATATAAATTAGCCAGTGTTAATTTTGTGGTATTAACTTCTTCAAAGGAATCATCATTGATGATAACTAATCTATAGGTCGTCGCTAATTTTTCTTTCCAATGTTCCCAACGACTGCCCTCTGTTTGATTATTTTCGTCCATGTAGTTTTCTTTTTATAGATATTTTTTTTTAGTAACAAGGAAAAAATAAATCTTTGTTTAGACGCTCCAAGGTCTTAAAGACGCTTGTAGGCCTTATTATTTGACCGTCACTCAACCACGCAAAGTTACTGCTTTTGCTCAATTCAAATAAAGGATTGCTGAAAAATTAGTGGTTTCCACTCAAAACTATCTATTTTTGGATTAAAATATGAATTTTCGACAATAATCTCTCTGGATTACCGCTTTAATATTTTGAAACACTTTTTGTGTTTTTTAACGTATAGATTAGCATCGAAATTTAATAGCAATGTTTACTTTTAAAACCAACTTCACTAAAAATGAAGTTGAAAGTTGAAAGTTGACAATTGAAAATTATAAACGACTTCATGACTTATTTGAAAAAGACGAAAAAAATAGGGGCGTATTTATTAGTGGTCTTTTTAGTGACTGCTTGTACGACTCAAAAGAAAAGAGGAGATTTAACCAAATTCCAGAAGTTTTATCAAAATACAACATCTGAATATAACGGCTATTTTAACGCTAATATCTTGTACGAAGAGAGTTTATTAAAAATGAACGAACAAGTACAAGATAATTATAATAAAGTATTACCAGTTTATAAATATACAGAAGCGGGTAATCCAAAAGCTGTGGCTGAAGATTTGGATGAAGCGGTGAAAAAAGTCTCCGTCGTCGTTTCGCTGCATCGGCAATCCGATTGGGTAGATGATTGTTACTTGTTGATGGGTAAATCCCTGTTTTTAAAACAAGATTATGAAACAGCACAAGAGGCCTTAGAATATTTAGTAGCAGAATATAATCCACAAGCTTTGGCTAAGAAGCAAAGTAGAAAGCGAAAGAAAGCGGATAAAAAAGCTAGTCGGACTACTAAAGGTAAAAAAGAGAAGAAGAAGGAAGTGGAAAAGAGTAAGAAAGATAGAAAGAAAGAAATAGAAAAGAAGAAGAAAAGTCGTAAAAAAGAACTTAAGGCTAAAAAGAAAGCTAGAGCGAAGGGTAAAAAAGTGACAAGTGCGCCTAAAATGTCTAAAGAGGAAAAGGCTAAAGCTGCAAAGGCAGCAGCGGATAAAAAATTAGCAGAACAAGAGGCAGCAGATAAAAAATCGGAGGCAGCTGCGGAAGCGGAAGCTAAGGCAGCAGCAGAAAAAACAAATTACTTTCTAAAACATAGACCTTGTTACCAAGAGGGAGTACTTTGGTTGGCTAAAACTTATGTGAAGCGAGATGATTATATCAGAGCAGAATTTTTATTTGAGGAATTAGCAGAAGCACCAAATACGTTTGATGACATCAAAGCGCAGTTAGCACCTGCGATGGCTGATTTTTACTTGCAACAAAAGAAATATGATGAAGCCGTTAATCCTTTAAATCAAGCAGTAGAATATGCAAAAGATAAAAATGATAAAGCGAGATATGCTTTTATTTTAGCACAGATTCATCAAAATGCAGGCAGAAATGTAGAAGCTTTAGCGAGTTTTGAACAAGCTAAAAAATACAGTAATAATTATGAATTAGAATTTTCTGCGGAGCTAAATGTCTTGAAAAATTCATGGGCGACAGGTAGGCTAACAGAAGCGCAAGTGCAGAAAGATTTAGAAAAGATGTTGAAAGAAGCTAAAAATTCAGAATACCAAGACCAAATTTATTTTGTATTAGCTGATATTGCTTTGAAAGCTGGGAATAAACCCAAGGCTATTGAATATTTAGCACAATCTTTAGAAACGAATTCTTTGAATCAAGCTCAAAAAGGGGAATCTCATTTCCTCTTAGCTAATTTGTATTACGAAGCTGAAGAATATGTAAAAGCTAAAAGTAATTACGATGCCGCTTTGGGTGCTTTATCTAAAAATGATGAACGTTATCCAGAAGTTGAACGATTGGCAAAGGGGTTGACCGATATTGTGAAAAATATAGAAATCATTGCTTTACAAGATAGTTTGTTGAAGGTCAGTGATATGAGTCCTGAGGAAAAGCGAAAGTTAGCAGCAAATATTAAAAAACAACAAGCTGATGACAAGTTGGCTGCTGCTAAAGCGACCAATGCAAAAAGTGCAGCAAGTCGACCTTCTAATATTCCAACTGGTGTCCCACAAACTGGTAATTCTAATTTCTTTGCCTATAATGATAAAGCTAAAAAGAAAGGCTATAGAGAATTTCAAAAGAGATGGGGTGGAAGATTTGAAGCCGAGGATGATTGGCGTCGGTCTAATCGACCAAGTGTGTCTATTAATGATAATATTGCAGATGTTTCTTCTTATGAAGAGGCGTTAACAGAGGAGGAAATTACGCAAATGTTGGCGGGAGTTCCCGCTACAGATGCGGCTAAACAGCAGGCAAACGATAAGGTGATGACTGCTTTATTTGAATTGGGAACCTTGTATAGAGACCGTCTAAAGAATAATCAAAAAGCAATTTTAACGCTAGAAGAATTGAATACAAGATATCCTGATAGCCGACATGAATTAGAGTCTTGGTACTTCTTGTATTTAGCTTATGCAGATATGGGAGATAATGGTAAAAAAAGAGAATATTTCGATAAAATTTTAAAGAAGTATGGCAATACTATTTATGCTCGAGTATTAAAAGACCCAGATTATTTATCTAAAACGGAAGATAAAGAATCTAAAATCAATAGCTATTATGATGAAACTTATGCGATGTTTACAGGTGGTAAATATACACAAGTAAAGAGTCGAGTGGAAAAAGTTAACCGACTTTTTGGTGGAAATAATTCGCACCAACCTCGGTTTGCCTTATTGGATGCCATGAGTTCTGGGGCCTTAAAAGATGGTGGGGGTAAAGAAGTTTATGTCAAAAAACTCAAAGCATTAATCGGTAAATTTCCGAATACAGATGAAGAGAAAAGGGCCAAGGAAATCCTTCGTTTATTAGGCGATAAATCTGCGCTGGAAGGTGGTTTATTGGATAAAGAGAAAATGGATAACTTGAATAAAGTCTTTCGTGTAGAAGAAGATAAAGTTCATTATGGTATCGTGGTTTTTGATGAAAAAGTTGATTTAAATAAAGTAAAAGCCAATATATCTGATTATAACCGTAAAAACCATAAACTGGACCGACTCAGAATTTCTAATATTTATTTAGGAAGTGATACCAATCGGCCTGTGATTATTGTACGGAAATTCAAAGACAAGAAAATTGCCATGAAGTATTACAATGGTGTTGTTAGCGATTTAAAAGACTTTATTTCCGTAAAAGTAGGTTTTGACCTTTTTGTGGTGAATCAATATAATTATCGCCAAATTCTACGAAAGAAATCAGTTGATGATTATCGATTATTTTTTGCAGAGAATTATCAGAAATAAATAGACTTTATTCTAAAAACCATAGTGCTTCCATCCCGATAGCTATCGGGACAAGTTCTGGAAGCACTTTCTATACGCTTTATTTTAGCATAGGCTCGTCTATGATTGTAAATTTTTAACGCACGCAAAGACGCGAAGAAGCGTCCGCAACTTGAATTATTTACAACTATAGGTGCGTAGCCTTAGAATAAGTTTCAATCTTGTTTTTTAGTAACCTGCAGTGATTGGTTAAAAATAGGTTGATGCATATTTGATATGATTACTTTGATTGGATAAGCTTTTAACGCCTTTTCTAAAACAGGTTGAATAGAAGTACTTAATGCTTCCAAAGAACTATTGGAAGTAAGCGAAATGTCAATTTCTAGCCACAAAATAAAAATAAATTTTGTTCCTCCGTCAATCATTTCCTGAACCTGATGCCAGAAATACCAATCTTTACTACGAATTAAAAAAGATGGAAGGAAGGAATGTATTTTTAAAATCACAGGATACCACCACTGGCGCTGTAAATATTGGCGAATTACGCTGATAGCCGTTAGCGTATCTTCTACTTTTCCAATAATCTTTTCAATAAAGGCAGGCATGTCCTCGACAATTAAATACTTTGGAATGGTATTTGGCTGGTTCGTATGGTAATTCTTAACTTCAAAGAAAACGACCTGCTTACTTTGGTAAATCCCTAAAAAATCAATTCCTTTTAATCCTGCGCTACTTAGAATCTTGAAATAACGATGCGTATCGTATTTCTTAATCTGCCAATCAGGATCCGAAAATTGAAATTGTAAGTCACTTTCGAAGAAAATCATTTTGGGAGGTGTATAGGGAAATGCGTTTTAATTATCTCTTCAACCTCCGTGTTTCAACTCGTTTTGAAGTTGAAGTTGAAGTTGAAGTTTTAAACTTATTTATAATCCATACCGCTCCTTTAAAATCTGCCAATGATGAATTTCATGTCCCGCAATCATAAATCCAAGGGCTAAAGCAGAAAATGCCCCACCACTAGCTGTCCCTATACGATCTAGCATATTGGTAGACATATTTTTGAAAAGGGCAATCGTAGACCGTCTTAATAGTTCGTATTCCTCTATTAAAGAAGCAGGACTTCGTTGGGCTACCTCATAATAAGCAACATAATCATTCTGTTCAAAACCTTGCATAGGAAGTTGATCGTTTCTAGAAATTCTCAAGGCACGATAGGCAAAAATTCGTTCGGTATCTAAGATATGGATTAGGACTTCTTTGACGGTCCATTTATCGGTAGCGTATTGATGATTCCATTGGTCTTCGGTTAGTGTTTGTAAAATGGCTAAGTTTTTAGCGAGTGATTGCTTTAGGGTAGCTACAAAATCAGGATTGTCAACTTTTCTAATATAAGTTTTAGAATACTCCATTGATTCATGGGCGGCTGGTCTTCGGTGTGTGGACATAGAATAAGGAATTTAGGTTAAGTAATTGGACTTTTGGTAAAAGTTGATTGATTATTAATTATTGATAATTAGCACTTTACATTTTAAGTGTTGTGAAATTAACTAATTACCGTGTAATATCCGTTGGACTTCACTAATCCGTTGGGAATTAAATGCAACGTGTCACAGTTATTTTATCCGTTACTAACAGTTTTTATTTTATAAGCGTTCAATAGGTATAAAAAAAGGCTATTCTGAAATGATTTCAAAATAGCCTTTTAGGTAAAACAGCATAGCGGATTTAATTAATGATTTAAGCATATTTTCTTAAGCCAACCTATTTAATCCTAAGCCGCTTTATATAATCAACATCGCATCACCATAAGTGAAGAAGCGGTATTTTTCTTTGATGGCTTCAGCGTAAGCTTCTTTTATTAATTCGGCCCCCCCAAAAGCAGAAGTCATGATGACTAAACTTGATTTTGGTAAGTGGAAATTTGTAACCATGCAATTGGCGATTCTGAATTCATAGGGAGGGAAGACAAATTTATTTGTCCAACCTTCTACAGGCTTCAAATTATCTGTTGCAGATACTGCTGATTCGATAGACCGCATAGATGTTGTACCAACAGAACAAATCTTTCGGTTTGCTTTAAGGGCAGCATTAACCTGATCACAAGTTGCCTGATCAATTTTGAAGTATTCTGCGTCCATTTTGTGCTTAGACAAATCTTCCACATCAATACTTCTAAAAGTACCTAGGCCAATATGGAGGGTCAATTCAGCAAAATCTATCCCCTTGATTTCTAACTGCTTCATTAACGTTCGACTAAAATGCAACCCTGCTGTAGGGGCAGCAACTGCGCCAATATTTTTAGCATAAATGGTTTGATACCGCTCTATGTCTAATGGTTCTGGAGCCCTATCAAGATATTTTGGAAGTGGCATTGTGCCTAATTTTTCCAATTCTCCATGAAATTCAACATCCGTACCTTCATACAAAAACCGAATGGTTCGGCCTCTTGAAGTCGTATTGTCAACAACTTCCGCAATCAAGATATTATTACCAGCTTCGTCTGAGAAGTAGAGTTTATTACCTACTCGAATCTTTCTGGCAGGATCAACCAATACATCCCAAAGCTTAGCCTCTTTATTCAATTCTCTTAACAAGAAAACCTCAATTCTAGCGCCTGTTTTTTCCTTTGTGCCATATAATCTGGCTGGAAAAACCTTGGTATTATTAAAAATCATAACATCGTCTTCTTCGAAATAATCGATTAAGTCTTTGAAGATTTTATGTTCAATTTTTCCCGTGTCTTTGTGTAGCACCATTAGCCGAGATTCATCCCGTTGATCGGATGGATATTTAGCAACTAATTCCTCTGGTAACTCAAAATTGAATTGTGACAGTTTAGTCCTCATTCAAATATTATGTTTTATTAAAAATACTATTAAAAAATGCTTTTTAAGGTGAATTATGTATTACCAAAATAAAGCCATTTTTTTAAAATGACTGCAAAGATAAGAAATGTCTAGCTCTTTAAAAATAGCCAAAGCAGGAATTAAAAATATTATTGACTGATAATAGGCTATTTCAAAAATTAAAAAATGCTTAAACAGCGTAATCTTTGTATTTTGACTAGTTAGCAGAAAAAAGTAACACCTTTATCGAATGATTTGCTGCTTTAGTAAACAAAAGTTTAATTTTACCTTTTGAATAGTTAATCTAAGTTGCGTTAAATTGTTGTATTGCTAAATTGCTACATTGTTTTAGATTAATATCTACCTTTAACCAACATTTTTGGTCGTTTTCAGCAATATAACCATTTGTGTTTTCCGCAACTTAGATTAGTTATTAATACTACTATAGAAAGTCATTATTCACCTGAGCTAGTATATCTTATCTTATGATTACCGTATTCAAAGTCATTATTGAAAGTTTTCGCCAAGCATGGCAGTCCTTAGTGGGTAATAAACTAAGGAGTTTTTTGTCTTTGCTAGGTATTTCTATTGGTATTTTCTGTATCATCGGCGTACTATCAGCAGTAGATTCTCTGGAAGATAATGTACGCTCTAGTTTTGATAAATTGGGAAATGATGTGATTTATGTAGACCGATTTACTTGGGCGGAAGACCCTGGAGATAATTATTGGAAATGGATGAAGCGCCCTCGACCTTCTTATAATGATTTTAAGGCAATTCAAACAAAAGTGAAGAGTGCGGACATGGCTTCCTTTTTTACAGTAGTTGGTGGGAAAACAGCTAAATATCGCTCTAGCAGTGTAGAAGGTGGATTCTTAGTAGGCTTAACAGAAGACAGTGGCCCTTTGTTAGGCTTGGAATATGAGAAAGGGCGTTATTTTTCTAAGAATGAAATGTTGACAGGCGCCCCTAAAGTAATTATTGGTGGGGTCATAGCAGAAGAATTATTTGGTTCGATTGAGGCAGTTGGTAAAAAGGTGAAAATTGGCGGTAGAAATTTAGAAGTCATAGGCGTTTTAAAAAAATCAGGTGAAAGTTTGATTGACCCGATGAATTTTGATGAAGGCTTGATGATTAATTATAGAATGGCTAAAAAATTTGCTAATTTAAAAGAAGGGAACAGAATGCATTCCCAGATTAGTGTAAAAGCCAAAGAGGGCGTAAGTACCGCTGATTTGAAAGATGAAATTACGGGGGTCATCAGGGCGAGAAGAAAGTTAAAACCAAAAGAAGAAGATGATTTTGCTTTGAATGAATTATCTTTATTGAGTAATCTATTAGATGGGCTGTTTGGTGTTTTAAATTCGGCGGGCTGGATGATTGGTGGATTTGCCTTGATTGTAGGTATGTTTAGTGTAGCGAATATCATGTTTGTATCGGTTAAAGAAAGAACTAATTTAATTGGCGTTAAAAAAGCATTAGGCGCAAAACGCTATGTAATTCTAATAGAATTCTTGATAGAGTCTGTTATCCTTTGTATTATTGGCGGGTTATTTGGTCTGGGATTTATTTGGTTACTACTAACAGGCATTTCTAAAGCCATCGACTTCCCACTTTACTTAGATATGGGGAATGCCATTTTTGGCCTGACTGTTTCTATTATTACGGGTATATTAGCTGGTGTTATTCCCGCTTTTCAAGCGGCAAATATGGATCCAGTAGAGGCGATGAGAGGTTAAGTTTAGTAGGTAGAGGTTGAAACTATTTGCTACCGCTACCTTATAAATAAACTATGCACTTAAACACTTCTTATCGGCAAATTTTTTCGATTTCTGCGCCAATTATGTTGGGAACAGCGGCGCAAAATGTTATTGCCCTAAGTGATAGTATTTTTTTATTTCATAGAAGTGAATTAGATTTTGCAGCCATTGGTTTTGTTAGTGTATTTTATCTTATTGTGGCTGCTATTGGTTATGGTTTTTCCAAAGGTGGACAAATCATCATTGCTCGCAGGGCAGGGCAGGAAGATTATGAAGAAGTAGAGCATACCTTCTATGCCATGCTTTATTTTGAATTGGTATTAGCTATTGGCCTTTTTTTTTTTATGCAATATGGCTGCACCTATTTTTTTACCCTTTTTGTAGATTCCAAAGAAATTTTAGATAAGAGTATCGCCTACTTAAATTACCGCTCTTGGGGCGTCTTTTTTAGCTATACTGGCTTGGCTATGATTGCCTTTTATACAGGCATTGCTCGGACTAAATTTATCTTGATTGATACTTGTATTTTAGGAGTCGTCAATATTGTACTGAATTATGGATTGATTTGTGGCAGATTTGGCTTACCAGAAATGGGGATTGCAGGGGCAGGGTTGGCAAGTACCATTGCAGAGGTCGTCGCTTTTGTAGTGTTTTTAGGGTATATGTATTTTGATAAAGGTATTCGTAAATACCGATTATTTAAGCTACCCAAAATAGATTGGGATTTAATCAAAGACCAGCAAAGATTGGCTTCTCCTATTGTCGCTCAGTCAATCGTTGGTTTAGGGAGTTGGTTTGTCTTTTTTGGTATTGTAGAAAATTTAGGAGAGCGTCCTTTAGCCATCACTAATTTAGTTCGGATGGTTTTTTTATTCCTGCAAATTCCTAGTTGGGGTTTTGCTTCGACCATCAATACCCTCGTTAGCCATTTTATTGGTCAACAAAAACGGCAAGCAGTGGTGCCAATTATTTGGAAAACCGCTAAGTTTTCTTGGTTTATTACGATGCTGCTGACTATTCCTTTGGTGTTATTTCCTACCCAAATTTTATATCCATTATTAGGTTCAGCAGACATGTCTTTAATTATAGAAGCGCAACCTATCTTTTATGTATTAATGGTTATTTTAACCCTAAATTCAATCGGTGTTGTTTATTTCAATGGCCTAGCTGGTGTTGGGGCGACTTATTATGGCTTAAAAATTCAGACTTGGTGTGCAGTAGGCTATTTATGTTACATTTATGCCGTGATTAACTTTTTCGAAGGTGGTTTAGTCATGGCTTGGACAGCAGAAATAGTTTATTGGGCCATTATGTTGGTCTTGATGGTTTGGTATCTGAAATCTAATGTTTGGCATAAATTGAAAGTCTAGCAAAGGGCTTGGTGCGAAATAGGGGGGAATTCCCGATTTGCTAAATCTGCCAGATTTAGTAAATATTTCATTTGAGATTAGTCTGGAATGGCAGAGGTCGTCCTTTGCAAAAAAAAGTACCCTCCTCTGTGAAAACGAAAGATAAATGGGCATCATTTTTTTATATAATCTTAATAGTCAACTGGCTTTCATAACCCAACTGAAGATTAGCATTTTCCACCTTTGGATGATTCAATAACCAATTAGCCATCGGATTAACTAACGTATTCTCAATGGCTCGCTGTAATGGTCTAGCACCGTATTTTTCATCAAAACCGATGCTCACTAAATATGCTACCAAAGTATCAGAAAACTGTAAATTCAATTTCCTTTTGACAAAACCTTCCCTTTTTTTGAGGCTTTCTAATTCTTTGAGCGTTATTTTTTTAATATCTGCTTTATTCAAAGGATTAAAAAAGACCAAGCCATCAATTCGATTCACAAATTCAGGGCGGAAGAAACCCGAAATGGCTGATAAATAAGCACTTTCGTCCGAAGAAGTACCACCAAAGCCAATAGATTGCCGACTAGAAGCGCCTAAATTGGTGGTCATGATAATGATGGTATTTTTAAAACTAGTTACTCGACCAAAAGCATCGACTAGCATGCCTTCATCCAAAACCGTCAATAAGGCATCAAAAATGGAACTATCTGCTTTTTCTACTTCATCCAAAAGTAATACAGAAAATGGCTTTTCTCTAACTAACTGTACCAATTTACCTACTTCTTTTCCAGAACCAATAAACCGATGAATCATGCCGGGATGCTGGAATTCACTCATGTCAATGCGAATCAGCGGTGATTGCTTTTGTCCTTTTCCAAAAAAATAATCTGCCAAGGCTTTGGCACTAGCTGTTTTGCCAACTCCTGTTGGACCCGCAAATAATAAGGTTTGAATAGGTTTATAAGGGTTATTCAAGCCAGCTTTAAAGATTTTAACCACTGAAGTCATTTTATCAACGGCTGTTTGTTGCCCAACAATATGCTGATTAAAGTGATTTTTTAAATCTGTTTGATCTAATAATAATTCATCTTTTAGAAATAATTCAGGCAAGCCAGTTTGTTGAATGAAATTTTCAATTACTTTAGTCTTGGTAACCTTTTTTTCTTGATTTATTTGGGCTAAACTGATGCACTTTCCTAGAAAATTGACTGCTTTGCCAGGGAAACTTTCATAAGGGTAATAGCGCACTAATAACCTGTAAATTAGACTGATAGCACCTTCTGGAATAGTGATTTTTAGGTTTTTGGCACTATATTCGGCAAACTGGTATAAAATGGAATGAATTTTAGCTTCTGATAATTCTTTAATCGTTACAATCTGAAAGTTCTCTACAAAACCGGGTAGAAAACGACGCATGCTTTCTAATTCTTGCGGCGTAATCTCTCCAATAATTTGTAAATCCCCTTGTTGTAAGAAAGCCAATAAAAAAGCCGCAACACTATCTTCTGGACCTTGTCCTCCAATTCGAATTAGCTGAATTAAATCTTGCACCCAAAGGATGCCATTGACCAATTTTAGTTCTTGTACTAAGGCTTCACAAGTCTCCTGCCATTCTCCCAGATATTTAGCCGAAGCAGTAATTCGTTGGGACATAATTCGCCAAAAAGAGGCTTCCAATTGCCCTTTTCTCACTTGATTACCCAAGCGTTTGAATACTTGTTTTAGCACCGCACTTTTGCCTACCCCATGATTGCCAACAATGATAATATTAGCATTTTGCTGAATTAGTTTATCCGTAATTTCTTCTACAAAATGCGTTAGTTCCCAAGCCGCATCGGGTAGGGTAGCGGAGTTTTTAGTAATAGATTTGGGATAAGGGTATTCTTCTGCTAATCGGTTTAAAATTTTTGTTTTGGGGCGAACATCATCCCCCCAATTATAATTAAAAACTCGATTGGTCTTTATTTTTAAAACAATAGTCTCTAATAATGGCGTGCCATAAAGCATCATTCGATGCAATTGCTCAGGTGGCATTTGATTTAACGCATTTTTACAAAAATGAGTCGCTAATGCCTTAAATTGTTTGGCTTCATAATAGAAAAAACGGTCATCTAATAAAGGCAAATAGCATTCAAAATAACCTTGGTGGTTTTCTCCATAAATACAAGGGATAGGGATTCTTAAATCTTTGGTCATTGGATACCTGCCTTGGTCTGTTTGATAAGTTGGACGGACAGGGATTTCGATTATTTTTAGCTTTGGTTCTAAAATATTGACAATCCAATAATCATCATATTTTTTATATTGCTGGTTGATATAATTATGTAATCCTGTTTTTAAAGAAGCAATATCTTTTTCCACTAGCTGATAATCTGTGCCTACCAACAGACCTAAGGACGCCTGTTCATTTAATTCATAATATAAGATAGGATAGGTGATCTTTTCCATGTTATTTATTGTCGGCTATCAGTTATCAGCTAGCAAAACTGACAACAGGTAATCATTATTAATAAAATAAACTGATTATTAATAAAATAAATATTAAAAAATATAAAATGTATTAAATTTTATGGCTTAAAGGTAGTTAAGTATTCTAAAAAAGACTTTATTTGCATCAAACAATTTGCAAACTAAAATAATTCCGAATTAATAATTTAATTTTGCGATTCATTTTAGATTGTGACTACCAAAAATTCAAATCTACCAAAAACGCCTTGAAGAAGGAAAAGTATGCTCAGTAGAAGGAATATTAGAGTTAAAGTAATGCAATGTTTGTACGCCGTTAATCGGGATAAAACATTAGCAAATAATTTGGACTTGGCAACACAGGTTTATCAAGAAACAATTCGTAAATCTTACGAATTGTACTTATTCAATGTGTTACAAGTTAGGGAAGTTACAAAGCATGCCCTAAAGGATGAAGCTCATAGAAGAGGTAAGCACTTACCTTCAGATTTCGATAGACTGTTTTCTGCTAAGTTATACCGAAATCCACTCGTGCAATCCTTAATAAATGATGGTGGATTAAGAACCGCTATACATCATAGCAAAGTAAATCAATTCCTTTCTGATGATAATACGCGCTTGCTCTATAATGATTTTGCGAAGACGCCAGAATATAAAGCTTACTTAAAAAATCGGCATACCACAGATAAAGACCACCTTGAAATGATATTGTTTTTGTTTAAACATGCCGTAACAGGGGAAATTTATAATGATTTAATGGATGACTATTTTGCCAATTGGTGGGATGATAAGTCATTAGTCGTTGGAGCAATGAAGAAAACGTTAAAGGCGCTACCTGTACAAGAAGGTTATATTAATGCTTTAAAACCTGGTTTTGATACCGTAACTGAATTTGGAGAGGCTTTACTTCAAGATGTAATGCAAAGTGATGTTCAATTATTGGAGCATATTGAGCCGACCTTAAATAATTGGGATGCAGAAAGAGTTGCCGTAATTGATATGGTCTTATTAAAAATGGCATTGAGCGAATTACTGAATTTTCCAACTATTCCAACAAAAGTTACCCTTAACGAATTTGTTGAAATTGCTAAATTATACAGTACAGAGAAAAGTAAAGATTTTATCAATGGTATCCTTGACCGTTTATTAAAGAAATTAAATCAAGAAGGTGTGATTGTTAAGCAAGGACGAGGACTTATTTAAATTCAACCTCAACTTCAATTGCAACATCAACCTCAAAATTTCAATTTAAAGCGAGTTCAAGTGATACCGATTAGCTAGTTGTAATTTTGTGAAATTGAATGTTAAAAATTAGGAGTTTCCTTCCTGTCTTTGAAGTTGAAGTTGCGCTTGAAGTTGATGTTTAGTTCCTTTCTTTTACTTTCTTTCGTACATAAATCAATTTAAATCGACCACGTTGATTTTCTCTTCTTTCTATTTCAAATCGTCCAGTAGAATCAATTAATGGGGTAAGTTTATCAAACCCATAAATTCTAGCATCAAAATTGGGTTGTTTCTTTTGCACCAAATTTCCCACTTCTCCTAAAAATGCCCAACCATCTTCATCTGCAACATCTGAGATAGAATTGGCAATCAATCGAATTACCTTTGGCGTGACTTTCTCATATTTAGGCTTTTTGCGTTTGGTGATTACTTTCTTAGCTGCTCCTGTGCCTATGGCAGTAGATTTTTTAGCAGCTTCCTCTTCTTCCTCTGCTTCGGCTGCTTCTACCTGATTCTTTAGAATTTCTAAATAAATAAATTTATCACAAGCGACAATAAATGGATTGGGTGTTTTCTTTTCCCCAATGCCAATCACCATCATAGCCGCTTCTCTCAATCGAGTTGCCAACCGAGTAAAATCACTATCACTAGAAACGATGCAAAAACCTGTCACTTTCTGAGAATACAAAACATCCATCGCATCAATAATCATCGCAGAATCGGTCGAATTTTTACCGACCGTATAACTATAAGATTGTATAGGCGTAATCGCATTTTCCAGTAAAATCTTTTTCCATTTATTCAAATGCGGCTTTGTCCAGTCCCCATAAATTCTTTTAATCGTTGGATTACCATATTTTGCAATCTCTTCCATCATCTCTTTCACATAGGCAGAGGGAATATTATCTCCATCAATTAAAACTGCTAAATTTAAATCTTTGCGTTCCATATTATTAACTTTAAATACTTATACCGAATACGAATTGTTTAGTTGCTAGGTGAAATTTAATTTTTAATGTCAAATTCCTTGAGAGACCTTCTTCTTGTTAAAAAAAATCCAAGATAATCTACATCATACATTACTCGGATAGGAATGTCCGTGCTACGGTAATCTCATCTATGATCTTCGTATTATATATTACTCAGACAAGAATGTCTAAGCTACGATATTTTCTCCGAGATAAAAAAAGGTGATAAATTGTTCCTCCAATCTATCACCTTTCCTTCAACTAAAAAAATCAGTAATTATTTTTTACGAGACTTCTTTTTAGAAGCATCCTTTTTTGCTTGAATCTCTTGTTGTTCCTTCATGGCAGATGCTAATCGTTCACCAAAGCCACCTTTTTTCTTGGGTTTGGCTTTATTTGCGGTCAGTTCCTGTTCAATTTTCTCTTTATTAATTAGCACTTTCTTAGTAAAAATCATTTGAGAGACATTCATCATATTAGACGTAAACATATAAGTCGTCAAACCAGCGGCATAATTATTAAAGAAGAATAAAAACATAACAGGCATGAAGTACTGCATATACATCATCATCTGTTGTTGCTGTCCGCCACCCATCGCTGACATATCCATTTGCTTAGAATTATAAACCGTGTATAAAATCATAGAAACAGCGTATAAAAGCGTAAACATACTAACGTGCATGCCATAAAATGGTATTTCAAATGGTAACCAAGCAAAAACATCAAAAGAAGACAAATCATGCGCCCATAAAAAGGGAGCTTGTCTAAATTCAATGGAAGCAGGGAAGAACCTAAATAAGGCAAACCAAATCGGCATCTGTGCGGCAATGGGCAAACAACCTCCTAATGGATTTACGCCATATTCTCGGTACATTTTCATCGTTTCCATTTGCATCGCCTGTTGGTCTTCTCCATGTTTTTCCTTCATCTTAGCCATTCTAGGCTTTAATGCCGCCATTTTTTGCTGAGAATAAACCATTTTATAAGTCAGAGGAAAAAGCAATAACTTCACCAATAAGGTCATGACAATAATGGCAATTCCTTTGCTGCTAATAAAACTATTCAAAAACGCAAAAGATGGTCGAATCAACCAACGATTAATGGTACCAAAGATACTAGAGCCAAAAGGAATAATATCTTCTAAACCATCACCTTGCGCCTGTAATCGGTTGTATTCATTAGGGCCTACATAGAAATTCATAGCAAAAGCACCAGATTCCATAGGAACTTGTAGGTTAGTGGTTAATTTTTTCAAATTATCACTACTTTCATCTTGCATCTCCGTTGTCAATATTGCCTTTTTGAAACTTCCTTCTTTAGCCATCAAGGAGCTATTAAAAAACTGGTTGGAATGGGATACCCATTTTACCCTTTCAGATGGTGCTTCTTCACCATCCGACGTACAAGAACAATAATCCATGTCTTCTTCTACCGTATAGAAATAGGCACTTGAATAGTTCTTTTCATATTTTACATTTTCCTCAATCTTATCTAAATAATTGACCCAATTTAATTGTACATTGCTTGCATCTACTTGGTCATCTAAGCCGACTAATTTGATGGTATAATCAATGCTATAAGTCCCGTCTTTAATGGTATACTTTTGTTCAAAATATTTTCCATTACCTGCACTTGCTCTAAAGGTTACCGTTTTACCACTAATCGTTGGCGTAAAATAAAGGGTACTTGTCTTAACACTTCCCGAATTTAAACTAGAGACTGGTAAAAAATATTCAAACTTATTTTTATTGTCCTCCAATAATTTAAGCACACTTTTCTGAACCACTTTCTGTGTATCTAACTTAGATTTTTGATACTCCTTTAAAATGACCTCTTTGATGCGCCCGCCTTTATTTGTAAAAACCACACTCATTAACTCATTCTCAATAGTATTCGTTTTTTCTTCACCTACTGCAGCTGATGCAAAAATACCATGCGTTGCGACTGCTTGTAAATTTCGGAGGGAATCAGGCAAATCTAAAACAACAGGTGCTTGCGCTTCTAATGTAAGCGTTTCCTCTTCAGTATTTGCTGTTCTAATAGAATCTTGAATGCGTTGCTGTTCTGCTAATTGCTCCTCTGTTGGGGCATTAATTTTCATCCAATAAAATAAAATCGCAAAAATCAGCGTAATACCGATAATTTGATTTAGGTTTGTCTTATCCATTTAGGTATGAAATTAAATTTTTTGTGCTAATAATGGGGAGGAAAAAATAATTAGGGTAGTGTAGTTATTTCCTATATTGTAGAATGATTTACTAGTTTACCGTCAATTTTAGCCTCCTATTTTAAAATTGGTGCAAATGTAAGACTTTGTATCTTTTATTGGCAATTCCATTAGACTTTTATCGAAAATAGATAGACTAAAAGACCTTGATTAAGCATCAACTATAAAAAATCTGACAAATAATTATTTGAAAATGACTAATAATTCCTATAAAACATTACTTATTCTACTATTTTTTAGCCTATTCCAATTAGCTTGTGGGGATACCAAAAAATCAGCTACTAACGAACCTTTTGGAGATTGCCAGTTTGGCGCACCAAAAGCTATTTTTAACGCAAAAATACCTAAAGTTACACAGCATACATTTCAGCTAAATACACAATCTGCCGTAGAGAAAGTACAATTTGATGGCGGTTTATCTTTAGAATTGATTCAAAGTGGATGTGAAAAACCAAAACAAGAATTCCAGTTTACCATTCCTTCCAATACCCAAGCTTTTAATGATGGTGATTGGCTAACAATGGGCGTTGATTTATTTGCTTTTATGGGCAATTTAGCCCCTGAATTACAACCGTTTCTATTATGGCAAGGCGCACTTAAAGATAAAATCAATCAATTAAAAATAGGTTTACCTCATCAATTAGAACCTGGTTTTTTTGTAAAAATTGATAAGGTGGTAGGCGGAGATAAGGGCTTACTTTTAGTGACTTTGTATCAAGAGTGATTATGGACGGAAACTTGGGATTTGCCCATTTACTTTTACATTTTGAATTTTACATTTTAGATTTTAAATTTATAAAATCCCCCGAACCATCCGTTCCTTCCCCTCCATATCTTTCTCCAACTCAACTTGCGAAAAGCCCAATTGCCTCAAAATAAGCACTACTTCTTTCGCATTAAACTCATTACACTCAAAAAACAATTGCCCAGATTTATTTAATTTCTGCCAAGCAAATTCCGCAATCTTTTGATAAAAAATAAGTGGTGCTTGATTATCCACAAAAAGGGCTAAGTTAGGTTCAAAATGAGTGACTTGTTTTGGCATTAAGCCAATTTCCGAATGAGGAATATAAGGTGGATTGCTAACAATTATATCGAATTTTGGTAAAGATGGCCAATTCGCTTCCTTTAAAATGTCAACCACCTTAAAAGTCACTTCAACTTGATTCAGTAAAGCATTCTGTTTGGCTATTTCTAAAGCTTCTTCACTAATCTCCCATCCTGTAATAGCGGCAGATGGCATTTTCTTTTTTAAAGTAATAGGAATACAACCACTTCCAGTTCCAATATCCACTATTTTTAAATTAGACTTTTCAATAGATTCTAGCATCCAATAGACCAATTCTTCCGTTTCTGGGCGAGGAATTAAAACCGCAGGCGTTACGTTAAATTTTAAACCATAAAAATCTGCTTGTCCTAAAATGTATTGAACAGGTTCGTGATTGGCTAACCGTTGTTGAATCGTCTGTAATTTTTCAATTGGCAAAAATGGTTGTGCTGATTGATAATCAAATAAATGAAAGGCGTCTTCAAAGACAATTCGGGCAATACTTCTGGCTTCTCTTTCTCCTTGGAAAGTAGTTACTTGCTGAATGAATTGTTGATGTGCTTGTTGAATGGTTAACAAAATGTAGATTTAAAAGGTATCGGCGAATGAATTCGACGAGTATAGCTAAAATTTTTGGTGTTCGATATCTGAAGTTTGCAACTTCAAATCAATATCATTGCTGTCTTTGACAGCATTATGCCGACTTAATTTAAGTCGATTCGGTCTAAATCTAATTAGAAATAGTGGTCAAAGACCAGTGAAATATTGATTTTAAGATAAAATCTTAAAATATCGAACCTCGATTAAATTATTTGTACCCGTCGAACCCTGATTACTTAAACAATTTATTTTATTATTACTTTACCTATGCTTTAATCAAAAGCGAATAAATTCGCCTATACAAGATGTAAAAGTACTCGTTACTTTAGGTATATACCAATCCAATTATGAAAAAAAAGATTTACCTACTTTTTATTCCTGCACTCTTGATACAGTGTCTTAGTTTAAGGAATGGAGAAAAGCCTGATAGTGATTTGATAGAAATTGCGAAGTGGTCTGTAAATGAAGGCAAATTAGGAACTGCTACTATTTTACAACAGGAACAAGCAAAAAATACCATTAAAAATATTGAGGAAACGTGGATAAAAATCAAGACGATTTTACCAGAAAAATATATGGCTCAATATGTCAAAGAGTTAGAAATATTTACGGATGGGGCAGATGGAACTTTAGCAGGTGTAAAACCAACTGATGAATCTAATGAAAGTTGGTCTTATGGTATTGATCCAGCAGATTTACCCGAAGGAGATTGGCAAAATAAGGAAGATTTTTTGCATACCCTCCTCCATGAATTTGGGCATATTCTTACCTTGAATAATACCCAAGTAGAACCGTCCGAATTAGATTTTCAAGAAGACGAAGCACGCTATTTAACCAATGAAGGATTGGCAAAAATTGATAGTTATGTGAATCAATTTGTGCAACAATTTTGGTATCAAGACGATTTGCTTTTTGAATGGGATAAAATACAGAAAACCAGAAACTTGGATAAAAAATTAGACCAATTATATGATTTTTATAAGAATCATAAAACTAAATTTTATACCGATTATGCCGCAGAAAGCCCAGAAGAGGATATAGCAGAAAGTTGGTATTATTTTGTGCTACTTGACAAGCCAGAAGGCAGATTAATCAAGAATCAGAAACTATTATTTTTTTATAAATTTCCAGAATTAGTTTTGTTGCGAACCGAAATTAGGTCTGCTATCAGATAATCTTAAAAAAAAGGAGGAAATAATGACGGGAAATACCCATAAAAAAATTATCTTTAGGGTTTACTCATCTTTTATTTATTAATCAATCACACACGACATGGCAGTTTATAACCTAACTATTAATGGAAAAAAGCAACAGGTAGATGTTGATCCAGATACGCCTATGCTATGGGTATTAAGAGATCATATTAACCTAGTTGGTACCAAATACGGCTGTGGAATTGGACAATGTGGCGCTTGTACCGTACATTTAGATGGCAATGCCGTCCGATCTTGTAGCTTAACCGTTGACAAGGTCAAAGATCAAAAAATTACCACCATTGAAGGCCTTTCGGCAAACGGGGATCACCCACTTCAAGAAGCATGGATTGCACATGATGTACCACAATGTGGCTACTGTCAAGCAGGTCAAGTAATGAATGCTGCTTCTTTATTGTCTAATAATTCCAATCCTAGTGATGAAGAGATAGCAGGTGCAATGAATGGAAATATTTGTCGATGTGGAACTTATACGAGGATTAAGGCAGCGATAAAGACTGCGGCGACTAAGATGGGGTAGTGGTTAAATTGCTATATTGTTGAGTTACAGATGTAAAGTAAACAATGAAACAATAAAACAATAAAACAATTTAGTCTTTTGGAATATCTATCTTCAAAACCTATCAATATTTGAATAGGTTTTTCTTCAAAAATTCAAAATTAATCATGACACTTATAAAAACGTCTTATAATAGAAGATCTTTTCTTAAAACTTCGACCGTCGCAGGTGGTGGATTTGTTTTAGGATTTAGTTGGTTGGCTTCTTGTCAAACAGCTGACCCAGTAAAAGAAGCAATAGTTAAAGCGATGCCTAAAGAATGGTTTGACATCAATGCTTTTTTGAAAATTGGTGATACTGGAATAGTCACTATTATGTCTCCAAATCCAGAAATTGGACAGAATGTAAAAACGGCTATGCCCATGATTGTGGCAGAGGAATTAGATGTAGCGTGGGAAGATGTAGTGGTAGAACAAGCAGGATTAGATACCGATAAATATACTAGACAATTAGCTGGTGGTAGTCAGTCTATCCGTCAAGGATGGCAAGGATTGAGAATGGCAGGTGCAACGGCTAGAAGAATGTTATTGGAAGCGACTGCTAAAAAATGGGAAGTAGCCGTTGATGAATTAACCACGGATGCTGGCATTATTTACCATAAAGCGAGTGGTAAAAAAATAGGCTATGGCGAAATTGCTGCTGCTGCGAATGGTATGACGGTACCAGAAGAAATAGCATTAAAAGATCCTAAAGATTTTAAGATTATTGGGACTGATAGAAAAAATGTAGATGGTCAAAAGATTGTGACTGGACAGTCTTTATTCGGCATGGACATTCAAGAGGAAGGGATGAAAATCGCAATGATTGTACATCCACCAGCATTTGGAATGAAATTGAAATCTTTCGATGGAGAGGCTATTAAATCCATGCCTGGGATTAGTGATGTATTTTCCATCAATACGAAACCAGAAGGCGTGAAATTGCAATGGTCAGACCAAGGTAATGTCTATCCAGAATTAGTAGCTATTGTTGGCGAAACGACTTGGCAAGTAATGAAGGCAAAGAAAGCCTTGACGGTAAATTGGGTGCCAGGGTCTAAAGCAGAAAGTAGTGCCGACCACGAAGCGGCTTTAACAAAATTCATGGCGCAAGCCCCAAAAGAAGTGGCTAGAAAAGATGGTGATCCAACAGCTGCCTTTAATGTGGCCACCAAAATAGTAGAACGAACGTATTCTGCACCATTCTTGGCGCATAATACGATGGAGCCAATGAATTTTTATGCCAATGTAACGGCAGATAAAGCGGAACTAAACGGCCCTATTCAAACACCACAGTTTGCTCGACCAACTGCGGCTGCCTTATTAGGCATGACGGAAGATCAGGTATCTATTGGGATGACTCGAATGGGTGGTGGATTTGGACGTAGATTATATGGCAATTTTGTAATGGAAGCCGCTTTGATTTCTAAACAAGCAAATGCTCCTGTGAAATTGGTCTATACCAGAGAAGATGACATGACGCAAGGTACTTACCGACCTGCTTATAAAGTAACTTACCGAGCTGCTTTGGATGCCGATAATAACATGACTGCATTCCACGTCAGAGGTGCAGGCACACACGGAAGCCCCGTTTTTGCGGATAGATTCCCAGCAGGAGCGGTAGATAATTATTTAGCAGAAAATCATACCAAGGAATCTAATATTTCAACAGGTGCTTGGAGAGCGCCTCGCTCTAATTTCATCGCTTGCGCAGAACAATGTTTCTTGGATGAAGTAGCGAAGGAAGCAGGAAAAGACCCCATTGATTTTAGATTAGGCTTATTTGAACGAGCAGCTAGTAATCCAGTTGGAGAGAAAAATGACTATGATGCCGAAAGATACGCTGGTGTCTTAAAATTGATTAAAGATAAAGCGAATTGGAATGGCGCTTCTGCTAATGGTGTTCATCGAGGCGTTTCTGCTTATTTCTGTCATAATTCTTATGTGGCACAAGTGGTGGATGTAGTCATGGAGGACAATCAACCCAAAGTGTCTAAAGTACATTGTGCGGTAGATTGCGGGATTGTAATTAATCCACTAAGTGCAAAGAATCAGATAGAAGGTGGTATTATTGATGGAATTGGTCACGCCATGTTTAGTGGAATGACTTTCCAAAATGGTAAGCCTGATCAAGAAAACTTTGATACTTATCGCTTAATTCGCCATGCGGAAGCACCAGCGGAAATTGAAACGCATTTTGTAGATAACGGTATTGACCCAACTGGATTGGGAGAGCCTTCCTTGCCTCCAATTGCAGCAGCTGTAGCTAATGCAATCGCAGCAGCAACAGGCGAACGATTATACAGCCAACCGTTTATTGCGAATAAGCAGATACTTGGGTAAAATATTTTACTGAATAACATTTCCGTTAGCCAGTAAATCTAAATCATAATTGAATAGGGCGACAATAAATCATTGTTGCCCTATTTTTTTTGGTAATAAAAGTACAATTTATAGCGTATTTTATTATATTTGTACCAAATTAGTAAGACCTTACTAAAAAAAACTATTTATAACCAAAAAAAAGAAGAATATGATTTCAGAATTATTAAACGATCCAAATACTGGGAAATATTTTGTTTTAGCGACCCTACTATTTTTTGGCGCAATAGAAACTTTTGCAGGGCATCTAAAAAATTCCAATCGGACGCTACATGATTGGATGGCTGAATTTGGTGGGTTTGTTTTATTAGCTATTGCTAGTTTTGCTGGACTATTCGGGATTAATTACTTAGGCGAACAATTTTTCCCGACCGCTCATTATTCAATGGCGGATTTGTCCTTATGGATAGCAGTACCTTTGTATATGTTTACAGATGATATTGCCCAATATTGGTACCATCGTTCTGCGCACGAACATAATTTTTTATGGAAGCATCACCGAGTACATCATGCAGCGGAACAAATGGGCGTAATGGTTTCTTATAGAAATTCTGCCTTTTATTTTCTCTTTTTGCCTAATGTTTGGATTGCGGCTATTTTTACTTTCTTAGGAATGATTCCTGCTACGATTATTGGTTTAATGGTTAAGCAGTTAGTGGTTGCGAGTTCACATAGTACTTTTAAATGGGATGAATATCTATATAAAATCAAAGCATTAAGTCCTGTTATGTGGGTGGTTGAACATATTTTTGTTACCCCTTCCTTTCATTATGCCCACCACGGAAAATCAAAAGCAGATAATATTAGTGACCCAAATGGCAATTTTGGGAATGCCTTTACGATTTGGGACCAATTATTTGGAACCGCAACTTTTACTAGAAAATACCCCACTCAATTTGGTTTGCAAACAGACCCTAAAGACAGTTGGGCCTCCCAACTTTTTTATCCTATCATCACCTCTGATAAACCTGGGAGTGAATTGGCGAAAGGACATAAAAAAATATCTTCTGCGACCAATGAAGCTATTGCAGTAGAACTAGAAGCAGGGACGCATTTGTGGTGTCAATGTGGGTTTAGTAAAAATGCCCCTTTTTGCGACGGTTCGCATCATGGGACTAAAATAAAGCCGATTGCTTTTGATATGAAGAAAAAACGGACGGTGAAATTATGTAATTGTAAGCATACCAAGGCTAGTCCTTTTTGTGATGATACGCATTTGAACTTATAATGAATATTGATTTCAGAGACTATAATAAGAATCTGTTGGGTAAGCTAATCAGTTGTGGGTATTTTACCCAACTGATTAGCTTACCCAACAGATTCTTGTAAATAATATTGCTTTTTAATATTTGGCGAATTTATCGTTCATCATTCATCATTCATCGTTTTTTAACTTATCGCTCCACCACCACTATCTCTGACCGTCGATTTTCCTGCATCCCTTCCTCTGAGTCATTATCCGAAATTGGACTTGTTTCCCCAAAACCAACCGCATTGATAATCCGTCCAGCCGAAATTCCTTTTGCAATCAAATAAGCCTGAACCGCATTGGCTCTATTTTGGGATAACACCAAATTCAAAGCATCCTCGCCCCGACTATCTGTATGGCCATTGACTTCAATTTTAGTTTTTGGATATTCCTGCATCACTCGAACCACATTATCTAATTGAGTTTGAGAAGTAGTCGTCAATGCCGCAGAGTTAAAAGGAAATTGAACAGATTCCAAAACAAAAATTTTTGGGACGGCTAATTTAGGCGTACTTAAAAAGTCAGCAATTTTAGCTTCTGCGTATTAGGGGTTAAGTTTAAGTCGAATGCAGTCGGGCCTAATTTAGCGGGTTCTACTGGTTGAAGTCTAGGTTTTTCGATTACTTTAGGAACTGGTTCTGGAATAATCTCAGGCTCAACTGTCTTACATTGTTTTAGCCCAAAAAATAAACCCAAAAGAGCTAATGGAATCAATATTGCCCATAGCCAAGGAAAACCTTTACTTGGTTTTTCTTCAATTATTTGTTGTTGAATAGATTGATTGTCTTTTTCTATCGTTGAAATAATAGGAGCGGGGCGCATCTCTTCTTCGATAACTGCGGCAACTGGAGGCGTATAAGGGGTGATTTTTTCCTCGATTTCTTCGACTTCGGCTTCAATTTCTTCTGTTTCAATAATTTCTCGTTCTACTTTTATAGTTGGTTGAGGCAGAATATCTGGGATAATATCAGGTTGATCTATAGGATTAATGTCTGAAATAACTGTTATAGCTGTTTCTTCTTCAGGAATAGTTACTAAGCCTTTTGCTACAAAAGGAATTGATTTTTCTGGTAAAGTAATGGTATATTTTTTCTTCTTAGCAACTGTAACCTTATTGACGCCTTCTTCATAATTGGTTAATTGTGTTCTAAAATCTTTCAGAGCAGCCAACATTTTCTTTTCCGTAGAAAAATACCGGCTTCTAGCAAAGGATTTTTCTTTAGCACCAAGAATAGAGAAATAGTATTGGTTTTTACTTTTTTTCCAAGTTTTATACCCCTTTTTCTTAGTACCCATTTTAAGCACTTTGGCAATATATTCATCTCTGCTACTTCGCTTATTAAAAGGTTTGCTAAAGAGTAAAGCGTTCCCTTTTTTGTCATTATAATGAAAATAATGCAATTTATTTTTTTCACTTTTAAAGCCTTCAAAACCTATTAAACCCTGTGGCGAAACTTGTTTTAAATGATATTTCTCATTGGCTTTTCGTTTCTTTTTCTTCTTTTTTGGGATTTTAAAATCCGCTGTATAATTGGCTGCTTCTGCGATTAAATAAGCCATAGCAGTTTCTATTTTTCCACGACTTTTAAAAATTTTACTTCTCGCAATTTCATACCCTTCTGTTGTTTTGAAGATAAAAAAGAATTGACCGTCTTGCTTGACGACTTCGATATTTTTACTATTATTCGTCTGTTGAATAATCGTATTAATAGCTTTTAATCGACGTGTTTTTCCATCATAAACTCGACTATATAAAATGGGTTTGCCATTGGCATTATTAAAATGAAAATACTTGTCTGGAGTACCTTCTATATCAATTAACTCAAAACCAGCTTGTTTGCTGTTAGAGGCTTTAGTAAAATCATAAGCTTCAGTCCTAAGTCCTATTTTCTTTTTAGAGATGATTTTTTTATTAGGTTTTTTATAACTAACGGAAAAATCATGGCTGGAATGTGCAAATTCTTTTAATTGAGATAAAACATCACTAGCAGCTTCTATCTCTTCAAAAGAAGGGCTTTGGGCAAGACCTGCTACCTCAAAATAATATTGCTGATTATTACCTGCTTGAATGGCAATTTGTTCATTATCTCTTAAATCTAATAAGACAGTTTGTAGCTGTTCTAGGCAGGTTGTTTTATCACTATAATCCGCACTTGTTAGATAAGTATCTTTTTGATTAACTATTTGAAAAATATAGTCATTTTCTAAATCAGGACGGTGTAGTTTGATTCTCATAGTTGATGTTTTTGCTTGTAAATAGTAGCAGAATGTGCTAAAAATATCGAAAATAGAAGTAATATAAGAAAAAAGTGTTTTCTAGTATAATTCAGTGTTATTTTTTATAGAACTAAGATGGATTTTGTTATTTGATAGGCTTTATATGGAAAACGTTGACAATTTTCTTTTTTTCTTCTATTTCAAAATGATAATGCAACCCTATTTAGTAATTTTGCACTACTATTTTCGATAAGAATTCTCACTAAATTCCTATCAAAATAGATGATTTAAATGGTTTGATTACTATTAACTTGCTGACACGAGTTTCTTAACGTTGATATAGTAATACAGACCATTAGATCATCTTACAAAACCAGCGAGTTTATTATTGAGGGAATCACTTAATAATAGACGAACGAAAAACTTTCTATCTTCTTGAGTAAATCGGATGCTTATATTATTGACGGGTGCAAACAGGGCGACCATGCAGCACAGAACCAGCTTTTCACAAAGTATAGGTCAATGCTATTTGGCGTTTGTTTGCGCTATGGTCAAAATAGACAAGAGGCAGAGGACTTGTTGCAGGAAGGCATGATTGTCATATATAGGGATTTATATCAATATAAACCAACAGGCGCTTTAGGCGCTTGGTTAAGACGAGTGATGGTGAATGTATGTTTACAGCATTTGCGAAAAAAACATCGAATCATACGCACCACACCGATTGAAAATTATAACGAACGATTAGAGACAGACGAAGATTTATTTAGTCAATTTAGGGCAAAGGCTTTGTTAAAAATGGTGCAGCAATTACCGCCGGGGTATAGAATGGTTTTTAATTTATATGTCATAGAGGGGCATTCGCATCAAGAAATAGCGGACATGTTAGGCGTTTCGGTGAATACGTCTAAATCTCAATTGTCCAGAGCAAAAGCTACTTTACGAAAACTATTAGAAAAAGAATTAGCAGATGAACCGTAAATTGAATGTTAAATGTTGAATTTTGAATAAAATCAATAATCAAAATTGGGCATTAATTTTAATGTTCAAAGAGGTCAGTATTGAAAACTGATGTCTAAAAAAATACCATGAAAGGAAAAAATAAACCAGACAATTTAGAAAAATTCTTCCAACGTGTATTGGGAGAATTTGAGGAAGACCCGGGGGAGGCCTTTTGGGACAGGATTGCCCCTAATATTCCCACTAAACCGACTGCGGCTGCCTTTGTTTATAAAGGATGGATGTTAGCAATGGCTTTTTTGGTAGGCTCATTATTGAGTAGCCTATTTTTCTACTGGCAGTCGAACAGTCAGTTAATAAGCACGTTGGAGACGGAAGTAGTGGAGAAAAATAAACAAATTGAATTTTTACAACAAAAAATATTGATGCTAGAGCAAGAGAAGGCATCAAATAATATGGCTGACGTATCTGCAATTGCAACCTTAAATACAAAAAAGAAAGAAATCACCCAACATCGACTTGATTTGAATCAAGCAGCTTTTGATACTCCCAAAAAAGCAAAATCAAGTACTTCCATCAATGGGGATAAAGAATCACTCATTAAGCTGGAAATTACCCGTAAAACAGGTGTTGTAGCTACTGCCACTACTATAGATGGCGGTTGGCTACAACCACGTTTATTGTTACCATCTGAGGATATTTCTAAACGATTTTTAGCGCCTACAACACCTTTTAATAAATCCAAATATCAAAGATTATTATTTGATAATCAATTAATTAGGAATTCTTTTTTTGCTGGTAAAACTGGAGATTTTATACCAGAAAAGACGGTCGAAATAGACCCTGTTGAAATAAAGGGGGAAGAAAAATTAAGCCTTGACTTATTAAAAACAAATAAAGCGTTAGTCATTATATTTGATCAAAATGACTTTGAATTAAGTTTAGCGGAAAAAGTAGCCCTATTTGGCAAATCACAAGGAATAGCACCACTTAATATGGAGGAGAACGAGTTGACTTCTTTCCTGACAGGCTCCATTAATCCTTTTTCTAGTTATAAATATAATTTAGTAGGCTATAATCCAATAGGGCCAGTAGCATTAGAATCTGCTGGTATTGGGAAGTCCTGGAATTGGAGTGTTTACGGTGGTTTTGAAACTAAATCTAAATGGTCAGTTCAAATGGGGATTGATTATAATAAATTGACTGTTGTCAAAGAAAGTGTCAATAATATTCGATTTAAGCAAGAAGATGCAACAGCAGTCAATGGCGGATATGTTTACTCATTTAATCAGCGTACTGATGGTGCTTTAGGACATGTAAGTGTTAGTGCTACTATTTTGAATCAGCAAAAAGGTGATGGGCAGGATATTTTAAATGGTGATTTATTCCAATTATCAATAAGTACGGAGCAACCTGTTAAAATTATTCGACTACCAATAATGGGCGGTTACAGATTTGATTTGTCTAAACGATTTTATGTGACCCCTAAATTGGGTGTTTCTGCAGTTTGGAAAATAAAAGATCAAACCCAATTAAAAGAAACCAAGACTTTTTCAGAACGCTTAAGTTTACAGAAATCGGGTATTTTCTTAACGACAAAGACAACGACAGAATCTTTGGAAGCGAATTTTAGAACGGAATTTGGTTTTAGATGGCGGAAAAAGTGGCACTTAATAGCAGAACCAAGATTTAAATACGGAAATGCACTATTTCAATATAAAAATTTAGAATTAAAAGATTCGCCGTTTCATTTAATGGTAGGGATTCGATTTAATGTAGACTGATTCAGTAGGCAGTAGGCAGTAGGCAGTAGGCAGTAGGCAGTAGGCAGTAGGCAGTAGGCAGTTTTTAGCTGAAAATAAATCGAAAATTTGTTACAAAAAAAGCACGATTTGATTGGAATAATCAAATCGTGCTTTTTAATTTTGCTAACTGCTAACTGCTAACTGCTAACTGCTAACTGCTAACTGCTAACTGCTAA